>VHDF01000036.1 GCA_016871495.1 Verrucomicrobiota bacterium
CGGGAGCGAGGCGAATGAAGGGAGTGGCAGAGGAGTTGTTTGCGCTGAGGGATTTGAGGTTAAAGGTGGTGCGAGTGCCGGAACGGGATGAAGGTGGGTGAGGGGGCAGGAGATTTGGGAATTTCGAGTTTCGAATTGCGATTCAGAGGCGAAGTCAGATCGATGTGCGACGTCCGATCCCGAGAGGGCTTTGGATTCCCGGTTCGGGCTTGGTTCAGTCGATTGAGTTCAAGAAAATCAGGACGGTAATGATGACGACGACCAAGACCCGCGACGGGCTCAATCGGCTGAGCAGTATCCAGTCCTTGCCCACCGCTTCGCCCGCCATCGCATCGACCTACACCTATCACAGCGCCAAGAACGGTTCCGTGCGGCATGGCTGCGGCTGGTCCCATCGGACCCGGCGGTGGGGTCCGGTGGCCCCTGGTTGATTCTCCTCTCGCATGTGACCGGCCTTTTCTGTAATCAGTGCCGCGAACCGCGCGACATGAAATTATTGCAATTGTTGGGAAGTCTTTTTTGGCAGACGAAGGCCAAGCTTCGTTCGGGCAGCATGACCGAGGAAAGGCGGCGTCAAGTCATCGATGATTTTCATCAATTGTATTACGATCTAGGAGCGGCCGGGCGGACTTGGACGAACACGCGCTGGATGGGAACCCTGGTGGCGAAATGTCCGTTTGACCTATGGGTTTACCAGGAGATTTTGCATGAGTTGCGGCCGGACTTGATTATTGAAACCGGAACGGCCACCGGGGGGAGCGCGCTGTTCATGGCGGCCTTATGCGACCTGCTGGGCCGGGGCCGGATTGTGACGGTGGACATTGCGGCGCAGGAGCGTCTGGCGCATCCCCGTGTGCGTTACGTGACGGGTTCCTCGATCGGTTCCGAGTTCGTGTCGATTGTGGAGGCAGAGGCCCGGCAGGCGAAGACGGTGTTGGTGGTCCTGGATTCGGATCACAGCCGAGCGCATGTGTTGGAGGAATTGCGGATCTTCCAGAAGTTCGTGACGCCGGGAAGTTACATGATCGTGGAGGATTCGAATGTTTACGGGCATCCGGTGTTCAGGGAACATGGTCCTGGTCCGTATGAAGCGGTGGCGGAGTTCCTGAAGGAGACACGGGACTTCGAGGTCGATTTGGAGCGGGAGAAGTTCATGGTGACGTTCAATCCGAATGGATACCTTCGCAGGAAGTCGGCGGGGGCGAATGGACGAGGCGAGCGATGAAGCGTTCTTCCGGCTCCGAGACGGGTTTGTGGGCAAAGCCGTGGATGAATCTGTTGTTGTTTCTGCTGGTGGTCGGCGGGGTGCTGGCGGTGGTGTTTCGCGAAAGTTTTTCATCGCGGTTTGTATTATTTTCCAACGATGCGCCCTTGGGATTGATCAGTTCCGAGTGGTGCAAAATGCCGGCGCCGTTCAAGGGTTTTTGGGTTGATTTGAACTGGCTGGGGTCGCAGGCGCCCAGTGCGGTGCCAAACGTTTCTTTCGCGCTGCTGACGCTGTTGGGCCCGGTTTGGTACGCGAAATTCATGGCGCCGGCGGCACTGTTGATCCTGGGGTTTGGCGCCTGGATGTTGTTTCGCGAGATGGGATTGACTGCGGGCGCGGCGGTGGTGGGCGCTCTGGCAGCGGCGCTGAATATGGAGTTCTTTTCGAACGTGGCCTGGGGCCTTGGGTCGCGTGGATTGAGCGCCGCGTTTGTGTTTCTCGCGGTGGCGGCGGTTTACAGTCATGCGCGCCGACCGCATTGGGCGAAGATTCCGCTGGCGGGATTGGCAGTGGGGATGGTGGTGATGGAGGGTTACGACGTGGGGGCCATTTTCAGTTTGTACGTGGCGGCGCTGGTGGTTTTCATGGCTTGGCACAAGCCGGGTTCGGCTGGGAAGCGGCTGGCGACGGGGGCGGTGCGGGTGGTGTTGGTCGCGGCGTTTGCGGCCTGGATGTCCGCCGCGGCGGTGCTGACTTTGATTGCGACACAAGTCAAGGGGGTGGCGGGAGCGGGAGCCACGGAACCTGCGGATCCTCAAGCCGCGCGCATGAAGTGGGATTTTGCGACGCAGTGGAGTTTGCCCAAGGTGGAGACGATCCGCGTGTTGCTGCCGGGGGTTTTCGGTTACGGGATGCCCGAAATGTATTCGATTCGGCCGCAGGATTACGGCGGTGCACACTATTGGGGGGGGGTAGGTCAAGCACCGGGCAATGAAAAGAGCCGGTTATCAGGGGCGGGGATTTACGCGGGTTATGCGGTGGTTTTGCTGGCGTTATGGGCGGTCTTGCAATCGTTCCGCGGGGTCCAGTCGAAGTTGACTGAGGAAGAGCGGCGGTCGGTATGGTTTTGGATGGGGGCGGCGGGGGTGTCTCTGGTTCTGGCCTGGGGGAGGCACGCCCCGTTTTATCAGATTCTCTACGCGATGCCTTACTTTTCGACGATTCGGAATCCGATCAAGTTCATGAATCCCTTTCAAATCTCGCTGCTGATTCTTTGCGCGCATGGATTGAAGGGATGCTGGAGGGCTTATGTGACGGAAGGGGTCGCTGCGGGTGGTGCGTCAGGGCCTTGGACGCACTTCAAGGCTTGGTTGGGGAAGGCTGGAGCCTTCGAGCGCAAGTGGGTTTACGGTTCGGGGGCGGCGATGGTGGCGGGTTTCGTGGGTTGGCTGATTTACGCGGAATCGAAGCCTCGTCTCGTGAAGCATTTCAATCAAATCATGCCTTTGAGTTACGAGGGCCAGGCGGAGCAGATGGCCCGATTCAGCATTGGTAACGTGGGGTGGTCGGTGCTCTTTCTCGTCGTGAGCGGCGTCTCGGTGGCTTGGCTCCTGAGCGGTTATTTTTCGGGGCCTCGGCGACGTTGGGCGGCACCGTTGCTGGCGGGGGTGGTGGCCGTCGATTTGGCGCATGCGAACGCCCCCTGGCTGGTTTATTACGATTACCAATCCAAATACGTAGCCAGCCCGGTGCTGGAATTTCTGAGCAAGGAATCTCCCGAGCATCGGGTGCAGGTCTTGCCTTTCCAGCTCCCCCAACCGCAGTTCCAGTTTTTCCAGCAGCAGTATTACTATGTGACGTGGCTGCAGAATTTGTTTCAGTATTTCAACATTCGTTCCCTGGATGTGATCCAGGAACCTCGCGTCAGCGAGGACAAGGTGGCCTACCGGGCGGCGTTTACGGGAACCCCTCTGCAATCCATGGTTCGATACTGGCAGTTGACGAACACGCGTTATCATTTTGGCCTGGGCGGGGATTTTGCGGAGCAGATCAATCAGCAGCTTGATCCGGAGAAGAAACGATTCCGGCTGCACACCTCGTTTGACTTGGCGCAGGATCGTCCTGGCGGGTTGGTGCAGGCGGTGGCGGCGACGAACGGGGCGCTGGGCTTGATCGAGTTCACGGGCGCGTTGCCCCGGGCGGCTCTTTACACCCAGTGGGACACGGTGACGAACGAAGCGGAGGTTCTGCGGCGCCTGATGGATCCTGCTTTTGATCCTGCGGCTTCTGTCTTGGTGAGCGACCCCGAAGTGCCGGCGTCGAGGGCGTTGGACCAGGCTGCAGCCGCGGGGAAGGTGTCGTTGAAGGTCCATGCTCCGAAGAGGCTTGTCTATCAGGCTAAGGCCGAGGCTCCGTCTGTTTTTCTCCTGAATGACCGCTACGCGCCGGAATGGAAAGTCTGGGTGAACGGCAAGCCGGAAAAGCTTTTGCGATGCAATTACATCATGCGCGGCGTGCATCTGCCGCCCGGGGAGCATGAAGTCGAGTTCCGGTTCGAGCCGGGCCATACCGCCCTCTACGTCAGCCTGGGCGCGATTGTTTTGGGGGTGGTGCTCTGCGGATTTTTGGCTTTGGGCGGGGAAGGCAGAAACTTCACGGCACCCCTGAGGGAGAACGAACGTTCCTAGAGACAAGGCGTCTCTCGCGATGGGGCATCAGGAATCGTACCGGCAAAACGAGGATTACGCCCGTTTCCTGGCGGGCTGGGATCCGGCCTTCTACGGCAAATACGCCGAGGCATTGGCGGAAGGGGCTGGCCCCGGAGGGCGGGTTTTGGATGTGGGTTGCGGGGTAGGACAGGTCCTTGGAAGGCTGCAAGCGGGAGGTTGCGAGGCTCACGGGGTGGATGTTTCGGAGCCGAACATTGATCGCGCCCGGCAGATCACTGATCGCGCCCGGCTTTACGATGGCAAGTCACTTCCCTTCGAGCCTGGGTATTTCGACGCGGTGGGTGCGTTGAATGTTTTGGAGCACGTTGATGAACCTGAATTGTTCATTCCCGAATTGGTACGCGTGGTGAAGCCGGGCGGGTGCGTGGTGCTCTCGAGCCCGAATTTTTTCAGAGTGCTCGGATTCCGGGATTATCATCCCCGGATGAGAGGGGTCGGGAAAAAGTGGGAGAATTGGAGGCGGATTCTGGACAAGCAACGGCAGATTCGATGCGCACCAGACCGGGTGCGATTCGATCGGATGGTGCCGATCGTTCGCGCGTCCTTTCAACCTGACGACGATGCCATAATTGCCACGAATCCGTTCGAGATGCGATTCTTCCTCGAACGTTCGGGGTGCGAGTCCGTTTCGGTTGCCTGCACTGATCGCCCCGTGCCGAGGCTTGTGGAGTGGGTTTTGAATTGGGGTCCTTGGCGTTACTTGATGTTCAACGCCTTTTTGGTGGCGAGAAAGCGGGGATCCTGATCCGAATTCGCGCCGGGACTTGGACCGGGGGATTCAAGAAAACGACTGGCTTTGAGCCATGCCGTAACAGGGGCGTGGGATCGCGGGAGGGTTATCCCAAGCCGCGCTCGTCGAGGTCGGATTCATCGAGACCGAGGTAATGTCCCAGCTCGTGGAGAAAGGTGGTGCGCACCTCTTCCTGGAATCGGGATGCATTTCCCTCGCTTTCCGCCCAGAGGTTATCCAGGTAGAGAATGATTTGAGGAGGGAGTCCGGTATCGTTGCTGGGGCCTTCATTGTGGGGCACGCCCACAAACAAGCCGAGCGTATCGGGGTCGATGCCGTCGGCGACCAAGTCGGCGCCTGGTTCGGGTTCGAAGACCAGCGGGAGTTGGCGTGCGGGCGTGCTGAGAGGGGCGGGCAAACGGGCCAGGATGTGGTCCACTTCCTGCCGGGCGAGTTGGATAAGTTCCTGATATTCGGGCCAGTGCATAAGCGTCGCTCATGACCAAGATGGTGAGCTATTGAACAACCGGAGGATTCCCAAAAAACCCTTGTGAAATTTTTCACATCCAGGCAGTTTTCCCGCTCGCTTGTTCGTTCCGGCCGATGTTCTACCGGGCCGGGTCTTCTGGTTGAGCGATCTGAATTGCATGAAATGGTTCTGTTTATTCTTGCTGGCATTCTTGCCGGTGGCTGGCTGGGGCGCGGAGCGGTCCGCAGCGCTGGCGGCCTCGGCGCCCGGCTTGGAGGCAGCGGCCGCCGCGGCCGCGGGTGAGGGGTCCCATGAGCCGGCGAAGGGTTTGCCGCCTGATGCGCCTCGAATCAAGCTTGGTCCGTTCACGGTGACCAATTCCATGATCCTGACGTGGGTTGTGGCGGTGTTTCTGATCGTTTTTGCGCAGATGGCCACGCGAAATATTCAGGCTGTTCCGGCGGGGGCGCAGAATTTTTGGGAATGGATGGTGGAGTCGTTGCATGATTTTCTGGAGGGGATTATCGGGCATGATTTGGTGAAGAAGGGTTTTTGGTTTTTCGCCACCCTTTTCATTTTCATTCTGTTTACGAACTGGTTTGGGTTGATTCCGGGGGTGGGCACGGTGGGTTGGGGGGTGCCGGACGCGAGCGGCCACCTGCACCATTTGGATCGGCCGTTGCTTCGGGGTGCGAACGCGGATCTCAACATGACCTCGGCCATGGCGGTGACCTTCTGCGTGTTGTGGCTGGTGTGGGCTTTGCAGGCCAACGGGCCGGGTGGATTCCTCAAGCACATTTTCGGTTACTCGGGGGATGCGACGGGAGGGTTGAAGGCGTTTCTGGTTTTGGTTTTTTTGGCGGTTGGGGTTTTGGAGGTCATTTCCATTGCGTTTCGGCCGGTTTCGCTCAGTTTTCGTCTCTACGGCAATATTTTTGCTGGGGAAAACCTGCTCGAATCCATGGCGCACATGGGGGGCAAGTATTTCGGCTGGCTGGTGCCGATCCCGTTTTATTTTCTGGAATTGATTGTGGGCTTGGTGCAGGCGCTGGTGTTCATGCTGTTGACGGCGATTTTCACCAGTTTGATTTGCTCGCATGGCGACAGTCATGAGGGGCATGAGCACAAGTCCCACGGTCACTAGGATGATTTCGAATTTCGTGCGTCAGACGGTGCGAGACAGCCGGGGCGGACGAGAAAACAAAGAAAGGTAAAGTTAGACATGATGCCATTGCTTGCAGAACTCAGCGGAAGCTTGCACGTCGGATTGGCCGCGGTTGGATCGGCCATCGGCGTGGGACTCATTGGCATGAAGGCGTCGGAAGCCGTGGGACGCAATCCCGGCGCTTCCGGAAAGATCCTGACCCAGGCCATCATCAGCTCGGCCCTGGCGGAAGGCATTATCTTTTTCGCCATCTTCCTTGTGAAGTAAAGACCTCCGCAACGCTTCCAGGCCGTTGGACGGGCTGGAAGCCCCTTTTTTCAATTGCCCATGAGCACCTTCCCCTTGCTGGCCGCCGCTGCGGGCGACAAGAGCATCCCCGCCCAGATCGCCGAAACGTTTGGCTGGAACGCCGAGTTGTTCATCTCCCAGGTGATCAGCTTTTGCGTGGTGGCTTTTCTGCTCCATAAATTTGCCTACAAGCCGATTCTGGGCTTGCTGGAGGAGCGCCGCCAAAAAATCGCCGACAGTCTGGCCAACGCCGACCGGATCAAGACCGAACTGGCTCAGGCGCAAGCCAAGGCGCAGGAGTTGTTGAACGGTGCCGGGATCCAGGCCAACAAAATCATCGAGGAGGCGCGTTCCGCCGCCGCCAAGGTGACCGAACAGGAGACTCAGAAGGCCGTGGCGGCCGCCCAGGACATCATCAACAAGGCCCGGCAATCCAATGACGCCGAGTTGACGCGGATGAAAGCCGAACTGCGCCGGGAAATCGGGCGGCTGGCGGTCCAAGCCGCCATGCAAGTCACCGGCAAGATTTTGACGGCCGAAGATCAGCAGCGGCTGGTGGAACAGACCAACCGCGAGCTCGCCGCCTGATCGGACCGAAGCCTCGATCCCCAGCTTCATGAAGATTTCGAAACAAGCCCGGCGGGACGCCAAGTCCCTGTTCGTGGCCTGCCGTGCCAACGGACTGCTGGACGAGGGGCGCGTTTCGGCGGCGGTCCGGGAAGTGGTGACGAGGAAGCCGCGCGGTTATGTGTCGGTCTTGCATCATTTTCAACGGCTTGTTCGATTAGAAATAGAGCGACGGACCGCCCGGGTGGAAAGCGCGACGCCGCTCTCGCCCGAGTTGCAGCAGTCTGTGCGCGGCAACCTGACCCGCAGGTATGGTCCCGGGCTCAACCTGCAGTTCAGCGTCAATGCCTCCCTGGTGGGTGGGTTGAGGGTGCAGGTTGGGAGCGATGTGTATGACGGCTCCGTGGCGGCTCGATTAACGGCCCTTTCCGAAAGTTTTTAACCGCTTTTTTCAGACCCAGAATTTGCTATGAGTTCTCTTCTCCAGGACATCGAAGCTCAAATCGCCGGCGTGAAGTCGGCGGTGGCCAAACAGAATGTCGGCGTCGTCCGCGAAATCTCGGACGGTGTGGCCAAGATCGAAGGCCTCACCGATTGCATGGCCAACGAAATGCTGGACTTTGGCAACGGCGTGATCGGCCTGGCGTTGAACCTGGAGGAGACCGAGGTCGGCGCGATCATTCTCGGTGATTATCTCGGGGTCCAGGAGGGCAACGCGGTGCGGACGACAGGCAAGCTGCTCTCGGTGCCGGTGGGCAAGGGCCTCTTGGGACGCGTGGTGGATGTGCTGGGCCGCCCGCTTGACGGCAAGGGTCCGATCAAGGAGACCGCGTTTTATCCGGTCGAGAAGATTGCGCCGGGCATCATCAAGCGGAAGTCGGTCAGCCAGCCGTTGCAGACGGGCATCATGGCGGTGGACGCGATGATTCCGATCGGACGCGGCCAGCGCGAGTTGATCATTGGCGACCGTTCCACGGGGAAGACGACGATTGGGGTGGACACCATGATCAACCAGGCCCGGATCAACAAGGTGGGCCGTGCTTCGGGCGAGGCGACGTTTCGGCCGGTCTACAACATTTATGTGGCGGTTGGACAGAAGCAGTCGAACATCGCGCGAGTGATCGCGGAATTGGAAAAAGCCGGGGCCTTGGAAGACACGATCATCGTGGTGGCCGCGGCCTCGGATTCCGCTGCCAACCAGTATCTGGCTCCGTTTTCGGGCGCGTCGATGGGCGAATGGTTCATGGACAACGGCATGGATTCGCTGATCATTTATGATGATTTGTCCAAGCAGGCGGTGGCTTACCGCCAGGTGTCGCTGGTGTTGAAGCGTCCGTCGGGGCGCGAGGCGTATCCGGGCGACGTCTTTTATTTGCACAGCCGGTTGTTGGAGCGAAGCGCCCGCGTCAATGAGAACAGCGGCAACGGCTCTTTGACGGCGCTGCCGATCATTGAGACGCAGGCCGGCGACGTTTCGGCTTACATTCCAACCAACGTGATTTCGATTACGGATGGTCAGATCTATCTGGAAACGGACCTGTTCTATCAGGGCATTCGTCCGGCGATTTCCGTGGGTTTGTCGGTGAGCCGTGTCGGTTCGGCGGCGCAGATCAAGGCGATGAAGCAGGTCGCCGGGCGCATCAAGCTGGACCTGGCTCAGTTTCGCGAGTTGGCGGCGTTTGCCCAGTTCGGTTCCGATTTGGACGCGAAGACCCAGGCGACCCTGGAGCGCGGCAAGCGCATCGTCGAGTTGTTCAAGCAGATTCAATACAACCCCATTGCCGTGGAAGTGCAGGCGACGATTTTGTGGGGCATGCAGAACAACCTTTTCGACGATGTGGCGGTGGATAAGGTGAAGGATTTTCAAGCCAAACTGACCGACTTCCTGACGACTCGGAAGAGCGCTCTGCTCGATCGAGTGCGCAAGGAGGCGGCCATCAACGACGCGCTCGCGGCGGAATTGAAGTCGGCTTACGCCGAGTTCAAGCAGACCTACCGGTAGGCGGGACGCTTCCATCAACCCAGGCTCCAACGCACGACCATGCCGAGCACGCGTGACATTCGCCGACGCATCAAGTCGATCAAGAACACGTCGCAGATCACGAAGGCGATGCAGATGGTGGCTTCCTCGAAGATGAGGAAAGCCCAGTTGGCGGCCGTCGCGGGCCGCCCTTATGCGGCGTTGATGAATGACGTGCTGGCGGCGGTTTCGGAGGGCGCGGGTGAATTCAGTCATCCCTTGATGGAGAACCGGACGGTGCGGAAGCGGGCGGTGGTGATCGTCAGCACCGACAAGGGGTTGTGCGGCGCTTTGAATTCCAACCTGCTGCGGGAGGCTGCCCGGTTTGACAAGGACACGACTGTTTATATTGCCGCGGGCAGGAAGGCGTCGCAGTTCGTGGCGCGCACGAAGCGCGCGCTGGCGGCGGAGTTTACCTACAAGGATTCCCCGCAATTTGCGGAAGCCCGCGCGATTTCCAAGTTCGCCCAGGATTTGTTTTTGAAGGGAGAAGTGGACCGGGTCGATGTGCTTTACACCAATTTCATTTCCACGCTGACCCAGAAGCCGGATCTACGGACCCTGCTTCCGATCGGGGAGATCACGGCGGTGGAGGCGGGCCTGGGCGGAGAGAACCTCGGGACGAGCCTTTCGCGCAACGAGCGCGAGTATTTGTTCGAGCCCGGCGCCGGCACGGTGCTGGGCAATCTGCTGCCGCATTATCTCAATTTTCAGGTTTATCAATACCTGCTGGAAGCCAAGGCTTCCGAGCATAGCTCGCGGATGGTGGCCATGAAGAACGCCACCGACAATGCGAAGCAGATGATCAAGGATTTGACCTTGGAGTACAACAAGCTGCGCCAGGCGAGCATTACGAAGGAATTGCTCGAGATCACGACGGCCCAGATGGCGATGGGCTAAACTTTTTCAATTGCACGCATGAACAAAGGCAAAATCGTTCAGATCATCGGCCCCGTCGTGGACGCGGAGTTCACCGACAAGCTGCCGGCCATTTACAACGCTTTGACCGTGGAATTCGACGTTCCCGGATCTGGCAGGAACAAGCTGACGCTCGAGGTGCAGCAGCATCTGGGTGACCACTGGATTCGCGCGGTGGCCATGAGCACCACGGAAGGCCTGAAGCGCGGCATGGACTTGATCGACACGGGCAAGCCGATTTCCATGCCAGTCGGCAACGGCGTCATGGGCCGCGTGTTCAATGTGACGGGTGACGCGGTGGACGAACAGGGTCCGGTGAAGGCGGACGCATACAATCCGATTCACCGCCAGGCCCCTCCGCTGGTCGATCAATCGACCAGCCCGCAGATATTGACCACGGGGATCAAGGTGATCGATCTGATCTGCCCTTTCTTGAAGGGCGGCAAGGTCGGCGCTTTCGGAGGCGCCGGTGTCGGCAAGACGGTGGTGATCATGGAATTGATCAACAACATCGCGAAGCTGCACGGGGGTATTTCGATGTTCGCCGGCGTCGGCGAGCGAACGCGCGAAGGGAACGATCTTTACAATGAAATGATCGAGGCCGGCGTGATCAAGGTGGAGAAGGACGAGAAGGGGCATCCGAAGAAGGGTTCCAACGGCCTTCCCATCATCAAGGAAGGCTCGAAGATCGGCTTGGTTTACGGCCAGATGAACGAGCCGCCTGGAGCGCGTTTGCGCGTGGCGTTGTCCGCTTTGGCGGTGACCGAGTATTTCCGCGATGAACACAACCAGGATGTGCTGCTCTTCGTGGACAACATCTTTCGGTTCTCCCAGGCGGGTTCCGAGGTGTCCGCGCTGCTGGGCCGCACTCCGAGCGCCGTCGGCTACCAGCCCACGCTGGCGGCGGAGATGGGCAATCTCCAGGAACGCATTACCTCCACCAAGAAGGGTTCCATCACGTCGTTTCAGGCGGTGTACGTGCCGGCTGACGACTTGACCGATCCCGCGCCGGCGACGACGTTCGCGCATCTGGATGCGACCATCGTTTTGGAGCGTTCCATCGCCGAGTTGGGGATTTATCCCGCGGTCGATCCGTTGTCTTCGACCAGCCGGGCTTTGTCGCCGGATATCGTCGGGGAGGAGCATTACGCGGTGGCTCGCGGTGTGCAGAAGGTGTTGCAGCGTTACAAGGACTTGCAGGACATCATCGCCATTCTGGGCATGGACGAGCTTTCGCCGGACGACAAGCTGACGGTGTTCCGGGCGCGCAAGATTCAGAAATTCCTGAGCCAGCCATTCTCCGTCGCCGAAGTGTTCACGGGACGCCCCGGCAAACAGGTGCCGGTTGCGGACACCGTGCGGGGATTTAAGGAGATTCTGGATGGCAAGCACGACGACGTGGGCGAGAACGACTTCTACATGAAGGGCTCGATTGAGGAGATCAAGGAAGGCTAAATCGTGATGGACGCCATCCTCATCGCTCTTCATTCCAGCGTGCATTCCGTATGAGCACATTAAGGCTCGAAATCGTCACCCCCGAGGCGAAGATTTATTCTGAGGACGTCGAGATGGTGACGCTCCCGGGAGTCGAGGGGGAGATGGGCATTTACCCGATGCACGTTCCGTTGATGACGCAGGTTATCGCGGGAGAAGTCGCGGTGCGAAAGAACGGGCAGGAAAGTTTGCTGGCGGTGGGAGAAGGCTTCGTCGAGGTCACCGGGGAGCGCGTGGCGATTTTGACGGACATGGCGGTGAAGGCGGACGACATTGACGAAACCAAGGCCGAGGAAGCGCGCAAGCGCGCCGAAGCCCGGTTGCAAGAGAAATTGTCCGATGAAGAATCAGCGGCGGTGACCGCCGCCTTGGCGCATTCGCTGGCGCAGTTGCACGTCAAGCGACGGCAGAAAAAGTAGCGACGGCTGAAGGGTTCGCCTTCGAACGGCGGTTTGAGGATGGCCCAGGCTGGTGGCGGACGCCGTCGTGGATTGCGGCTCCGGTCCTGCTGCTGATGATGGCGGGTTGCCGAAGTGGGCGAATGCGATCATTTGGAGGTCGCGATTGGGTTGACTGAGAAGTGCATCGCCAATGCGCGAGCTTCAATGCGCTGCGTCCGGTGGGACGCGAGGCCAGACTCCTCTCCGGGTTTCGATCGAGACAGACCTCTGCGCATCGGCGAAACTGACCGACTGCGTGGAAATCAGATGGCAGCAAGCGAAACCGCTTGCCATTGAATCAGCTCCAATAGGGTTGAAATCGGCGGATGAATTTCTACACCCTACAGGGGAATTTATTCGCGGTCCCACAGCCAGCGGGGATCGTACTTGCCGTTGCCCACGCCAATGATGGAATCGCCTTTGGCTGACGCACCTTCGGCAGTGAGGCCCGGATAGAACTGGAAGCCGATGCGGCTGACGCGGATCCCTTCGCCGTGACCGTCCGCCCACGTGCTCATGGCTCTCCCCCCGTGACGATTGACGAGGCGATGGGGGTTGTTGATCGCGTAGTCCGGATGGCTCGGCGTGAGGAAATAAAGCAACTGCGCGCCCCTGATCTCCTGCCATAGGTCCGGATCTTTCTGGCTCGGATTCCGCACCTTGTTGGCGTCGCCGAAGACCACGGACTGCGAAGGGTTTTTCACGCTGGCCAATTTGATCGAGGCAATGCGGTCAGCCGCCCAAGGAGAATAGCTAAATTCGATATGGTTCATTCCGATGCCAAATCGGCCTCTGCCCCGGGTCGACGGCGGACCCGTCGGCACTCCGGTCTGATTGGTGCCGACAACGCTGGGACAGTCGGAGGCATTCTTGTTGGGCAAGTGTTGGCGGAGCAAATCCGGCCACCAAATGGTGCCGCCACGCGGGACATAGGCATCGGAGGGGGGCGTCCCGAGCATCTCCAGCGGGACAATGGAATCGTTGAAATCGTCCGCATACATGAGCATCGCGAGGCCGATTTGCCGAGAATTGTTGAGGCAGGCCGTGGCGCGCGCTTTGTCTTTGGCTTTGCTCAGTGCGGGCAGGAGCATCCCGGCCAAGATGGCGACGATAGCGATGACGATCAGAAGCTCGATTAAGGTGAACCCGTTGTCGCGGGGCGTCAGGCACCTTGGTCCAGCCCATGGACGGTTCGAGTGCAAGTGCGTTGCGCTTTGATGATCAGGATCGAGCCGTCCTTGCGGCAGGGCCGGCGAAGTCGATTTGGAAGGGGATCGATCCGTCGGTGGCATGCGGATTTGTGGCTGGAGGATGCGCGAGGATCAAGGTTTATTCATGGAATGGGATGGGGCACGGATTTGCACGACTTGCCGGCAGCGTAACGATTCAGATCGGTGGTCCATCCGAGACTGCCCCTTGACGGCGGCGTGTGAATTCAGTTGGGTATGGACGATGGAATCGATTTCTCCTCACGGATATTCCCTATGAGCACCGTTCCTTTCTCTGGAGCCGACCCGAACGGCCTGCAACGACCCAACGAACTGAGTCCCCGTTCCTGGAGTGATCAGCGCCAAGCAGCGCAGGATCGAGCCAAGACGTTCCCCTATCGTTTTCCCAGGGATCGAAGGCGGCTGGGCGGGCGGTATTCGGTGGCGGAGAACTCCCGGCGACTGCTGCGGTTCTTTTATTTCGAGCGTCGATTGATGCAGGCGCTGGGGGCATGGACGCTGTCCATTCCTGAATTCGAGGTGAAACTCGAGACCGGCCGGCATCTCTTTTACCACGCGGACGCGGCGCGCTTGCTGCGGGAGCGGTTGACGGAACAAGAGATGAAGCCAAAAGCGGTGGACGACTTTCGCGACGCGGAGATTGACCGGTTTATCGAGGAGTTGTTGAGCGCGCGATCGAGCGCCGAGTTGATCGTGGGCATGCATCAGGTGGCGGGACGAGCGTTGGAGACCGCTTATCGTCATCACATCGACTTGACCGACCCCATCGCCGACGCGCCCACGATCCGGTGTTTGCGCCGCATCCTGGTGGATTACGAAGGCATGCTGGGTTGGGCGGAGGACGCCGTGTGTGTTTTCGTGGATGGCGGGGTTGAAGAAGCCTCGCTGGCGGGATGGCGATGGCACCTGGATCGCTTGCTCGCTTCCATCGGAGGGGTTACGGGAGCGGAAGCGAGGGGAGAGCCTCCAGGGTCGCTCCGGCTGGACGCGAAGCCCTTTGAGCGGGGAACCGTTCCTTTGCGAGACGCGCGTTTTGATTCATTCAAGAACACGGGGGACTACGACGTGGCGGATGGCCAGGTGCGGTTTCCGGCGGATTCGTATGAGTCCTTGCGATTGAGGTTTATCCGAACTCAACGGGATGAGGTGGATGCGATTGAAGCTTTTGGAACTTTCATTTGGGACATCCGGTTCAAGGATTTTCAGGCGGAGTATGATTTGGCGCGGATCACCTGGGATGAGGCCCGGCATACCGAGATCGGGCATCGGGCCCTGCAGATCTGCGGTTACGATCCCTTCGAATTGAGAAACCGGCTGACGGGTTCCACGTGCCGTGGTCCGATGGAGCCGGCGTTTGCCATGGCGGAAATCAATCTCTTCGGCGAGGTCGGGGTTTTGAAGACCATCAACCAATTGATCGACAAAGCCGCAGAGCGGAATGACGAGTTGCTCCGGCATGTCGCCGACTTTATTCGATCGGATGAGCGGACCCATGTGCGCAAAGGGCAGGGAGTTCTCCGGGTCATGACGGACCTGGGATCCAAGGAGCTGGAATTGCGGACCCGGGAATTATTTACCGAATGCCTGGTGAGCTTGGGCGCGGTGAAGAAGGACATGGATGTGTTCACGGTGTCCCGGGAAGACATCGAACGTCTCGTGGGCGAATGAGGGGGGAGGGAGTTGAAAAGGCGCGAGAAACCGGGGTGATCGGACGGTCTGATCGCTGGGGCGTCTGGACATCAGCGCCATGCTCGCGCAGGATCGCGGCGACATGGAATGGCTGACACAACCCGACACGTGGATTAGTTTGGCGACGCTGACCTTGCTCGAGATTGTCCTGGGAGTGGACAACATCGTTTTTATTTCCATTCTGGCGGCCAAGCTGCCTCAGGAGCAACAGGCCAAGGCCCGCCAGATTGGATTGAGCCTGGCCTTGATCACGCGGGTGATCCTCCTGTGCGCGCTGGCTTGGCTGGTCAAGTTGACGAGTCCGCTGTTTACGCTCTGGGGAGGGCATGGGGTGTCGGGCCGGGACCTGATTTTGATTTGTGGCGGGTTGTTCTTGCTTGCGAAAGCGACCCATGAAATCCATGACAAACTCGAGGGCGAGGACGGCTCGGTGACGAATAAGATGCAGGTGAGTTTCGCGGGGATCATTGCGCAGATCCTGATGTTGGACGTGGTGTTCTCGCTGGATTCGGTGATCACGGCGGTGGGGATGGCGAATCAGATCGGGGTCATGATTGCAGCGGTGATTCTGGCGATGATTTTCATGCTCGTGTTTGCCGGGCACATCAGCCGTTTCATCGACAAGCATCCGACGGTCAAAGTGCTGGCCTTGAGTTTTCTGCTCTTGATCGGATGCGCATTGGTGGCCGAGGGCTTCCACAAGCAGATCCCGAAAGGTTACATTTATTTTGCCATGGCCTTCTCTCTGGGGGTCGAAGTGTTGAATTTGAAGTTGAGGAGCAAGAAGGCCAAGCCGGTGGAGTTGCACCAACCTTACCGGTGAGAGCCTGCGAGTCATGCGCTTGAAACGGTGGTTCATCGTTTGGGGATGGGTGGCGGCCATCGCATTGGTTTTGAGCGCGAGGGCGGAGGGTGTTTGGGAAGTGGTGACGGTGGCGGGCACGGGGGAGAAGGGATATTCGGGGGATGGTGGTCCGGCGACCAAGGCTCGCATCAACAATCCCTATGGAGTGTTGGAGAACGCGGACGGCGACCTTTACTTCTGTGACATGGACAATCACGTGATTCGCAGAGTGGACCGGCGCGGGATGATTACGACCGTGGCGGGAACGGGTCGGCGTGGTTTTTCCGGGTTGGGCGGGCCGGCTGTGCAGGCGGACCTCAACGAACCCTACGAGGTGCGGTTCGACCGTTCCGGCAACTTGGTGTTCGTCGAAATGCGGGGTGCGGTGGTCCGACGAGTGGATCGCGAGACTGGAATGATCTCCTTGGTGGCAGGGACGGGGCGTGAAGGATTTGGCGGGGACGGAGGTCCGGCGACCAGGGCCGAACTACGACAGCCGCACAGCATTCAGTTCGATCCGGCAGGGCAGTTGTTTATCTGCGACATCGGCAATCACCGTCTCCGGCGCGTGGGGTTGGATGGGGTGATAACCACGGTTTCGGGAGACGGAACTCGCGGGCCGACTTTGGAGGGCACCCCCCTGGCGGCCTCTCCGCTGCATGGTCCGCGGGCGGTGGATTTCGACCGGCGCGGAAATTTGTGGCTGGCCTTGCGGGAAGGTAATGCGGTTTATCGGGCCGAAGGTTCGGCGCCCTTCTGGACCTGGAAACACGCGGCCGGAACGGGGAAGAAGGGATTTTGGGGGAACGGAGGAGAAGCCCGCCTGGCCGAGCTCTCCGGACCCAAGGGCCTCAGCGTGAGTCCCGCCGGGGATGTCTTTTTGGCTGACACGGAAAGCCACACCATCCGGGT
The DNA here is from genome assembly GCA_016871495.1 of Verrucomicrobiota bacterium. Classification (NCBI taxonomy): domain Bacteria; kingdom Pseudomonadati; phylum Verrucomicrobiota; species Verrucomicrobiota bacterium. Next base: position 16,702 of record VHDF01000036.1, read on the forward strand.
CATCCGCCGGGAATCCGGGCGGATCGAATGTGTGGTGGGTGATGGTCAGCGCGGGGCTGGGGTGGACGGGGAACCGCTGGCGTGCCGTTTGGATCGGCCCCACGGCGTGTTTGCGGAAATCGAGGGAAGAGTGGTGATTGGGGACAGCGAAAACCACCGCGTGCGGCTGTTACGCCGCCGTGGCGCGGCGGGCGGACGTCGGTAGCTTGGTCAAGACTGGGGTTGTTTGCCCTGGTATTTGAGATTCCGGACCACTTCCATCAGCAGTTGGTCGATGGGAAGATTCTTGCTGATGTAAGCGCTGGCCCCTTTTTCGCGGGCCTCTTGAAACAATTCCTCATCGAAGCCCATGCCGGTCAGGATGACGATGGGCAGGTTCGGATGGTTCTTCTTGAGTAACTCCAGCAGTTCAAGTCCGTCCGCGTCGGCGAGCGCGAGGTCGAGCACAATGAGATGGATTTGGCGTTGGTTGGCGATCTCGATGGCTTCGGCCGGAGTGGCGGCGGTGGTGACGTTGTATCCGTGCTTCTTGAAGTAGGAGGAGAGGAGTTCCCGGATGGATTCCTCATCATCGACCACCAGAAGGTGTTGTTTCATGGAGAGAGATTAGGAGGAATCAGATCTTGAGCCAGCTTAGAATCCGGCGGGGCGGGATCGTCATGCCGTGGAACGGGTGTGTCTTTTTCCTGTGCAACCGGGCGGGGAAGTTTCTACGCTGGGTCCATGTTCGAAGCGACCCTGGAGACCCTGAATGCGGCCGGCGACAAACTGAGGCATTTGCGGAGGTTTCTTTGACGTGCCCGGATTGCAACAGCGGTTGGGCGAGTTGGAAACCGTCATGGGGGGCGACCAGTTTTGGAACCATCGGGAACAGGCTCAGAAACTGATCGAAGAGGCGAACGGGCTGCGGAAGAAGATCGAGCCGCTGGCTCAAATCGAGAAGCAGTTTGAAGATTTGAAAGTGCTGGTGGAACTCTGCCAGGCGGAATCATTGGAGGAGCAGGCCCGGCAGTTGCCGGAAGTCGAGGCGGAGGCCGCGCGGTTTCAGGCGGGCCTCGAAGTTCTGGAGTTGAGGGTCTTGCTGACGGGGCCGCACGATAAACGCAACTGCATCTTGAGCATCAATGCGGGCGCGGGCGGCACGGAGTCCTGCGACTGGGCGAACATGCTTTTGCGCATGTACCAACGATGGAGCGAATCGCGCGGCTGGGAGGTCGAAGTGACCGACGCGCTGGCGGGTGACGTGGCCGGAATCAAGAGCGCCACGTTGTTGGTGAGCGGGGAGAATGCCTATGGCTTTTGCAAGGCCGAGCGCGGGGTGCATCGTTTGGTGCGCATCTCGCCCTTCGACTCGAACAAGCGCCGGCACACCAGTTTCGCGAGTGTCGATGTGATTGCGGAAATCGAGGAAGGCGGCGACATCGTGGTGCCGCCGAGCGAGATTCAGGTGGACACTTTCCGTTCCGGCGGCAAGGGGGGGCAAAACGTCAACAAGGTCGAGACGGCGGTGCGGATTACGCATCTTCCGACCGGCATTGTGGCGGCTTCCCAGACTCAGCGCTCGCAGCATCAGAACCGCGCCACGGCCATGAAGATGCTGCTGTCGAAATTGTACGCGCAGCGCGTGGACGCGCAAAAGGCGGAGATGGAGCGGTTTTACGGGGAAAAAGGCAGTGTTTCCTGGGGCAATCAGATCCGGAGCTATGTGTTCCAGCCTTATCGCATGGTGAAGGATTTGCGCACGGGCTACGAATCCAGCAACGTGCAGGCCGTGATGGATGGTGACTTGGACGGTTTTGTGAATGCCTGGCTGCGCGCGGGTGGCCCGGCCAAGCGGATGGCTGGAGTCCGGGACGACGAGGAGGGCGAGTGAGCGGTTCAGGCACTGGCGGAACGGCCACGATTCTCGACCAGATCGTGGAGCGGAAAAGGGTGGAGATCGCGAGGCTTCCGGAGGAGAAGATCTCCGTTCCTTTCTTGAAAGAACTGGCGGATTCGCGAGGCGGGATCCGTGATTTCGAGGGAGCGTTGCGGCGTCCACTGATGGGCCGGGTTTCCCTCATCGCGGAGGTGAAGAAGGCCTCGCCATCGGCTGGGGTGATTTGTCCGGATTTCGATCCGGTGCGCATTGCGAGGCGCTACGAGGCGGCGGGGGCGTCGTGTCTTTCGGTTCTCACCGATGAACAGTTTTTTCAGGGATCGCTGGAGTATTTGAGAGCCATTCGGAGCGCGGTGAGTCTGCCGTTGTTGCGCAAGGATTTCCTGATCGACCCGCGGCAAGTCGCGGAAGCCATTCGGGCCGGGGCTGACGCGATCCTGTTGATTGTGGCGATTCTGGATGACGCGTGTTTGCGGGAACTTCACCGCTTGGCGACGGGCGCGGGGTTGGCCGCTCTCGTGGAAGTGCATGACGAGGCGGAACTGCAGCGCGCGCTCGGAATTGGCGCGACGTTGATCGGCGTGAACAATCGCGACTTGAAGACCTTCAAGGTGGATCTGGCGACGACGGAGCGACTGTCCGCGCGCCTGGTCCAGTCCGGTCGCATGCGGCAAACCTTCTTGGTGGGAGAAAGCGGCGTCCATTCGCGGGCTGACGTGGCGCGATTGGAAGCCGCCGGAGTGGGAGCGATCTTGGTCGGGGAATCCTTGGTCAAGAGTCCCGACATGGAGGCGAAAGCGCGGGAGCTTCTGGCAGGTTGAGTCAAATCGGAGCCTTCCGCTTCAAGAAGGCGCGGCGACCGTCACTTCGAAAGCGCCCGTGACGATCTGGCCTCTGGCTTTGGCTTGGAACCAGACGCGATACCGGCCCGGCTTGGGAAACGCGTAGGGGAAATGGACCCGTGATTCTTGGGTGTCCACACCGCAGATGAGATCGTCGAGGCGCCGGACGGCGTTGATGTCGAGTTCGCGTTTGGCAAAGGTCATAAGTGAGGCCATGGAAGCCGTGCCTTGAGGGTGCAAGTGAGTGAACACCGAGCTGTCCTCGTGCAGAATCACGGCATGTCCCGGCATGCCCATGTACAGTTCCAGTGGGGCGGGCTGGCCGTTCGCATCGACGACTTGGAAGCTCAAGCTAAGATCAACTCCCGCCACGACCGAAGACAATGCCTCCCATCGCACCTGATAGGGTTGGGAGGGCACTGAAGGGGAAGGAGCCGCGCCGGTTCCAACGGGATGAGAGGCGTGCCAGGCATCAGTCGGATCCGGACTTATTTCGCTGTGATGCCACGAGGCTGGGGAGGCGCCGGGACCGATTCGGACTCGACCGGTGAGGGTTTGGGACGCTCCGGTTTCGTGGGTGATGTCGGCGAAAGTGAGGTATTCACCCTCCGGCAGAGGCGGCAACGCGGTATCAAAGAGCCGGTCATCTCTTCCGGAGGGATGCAGGTGGGCGAAGACGTCGAGGCCAGGTTGCCGGACGAGGAAAAGGTGCATGAGCTTGCCGTGGTCCGGAATCAACGGCGAGCGCTGGTGCCTTTCCCACCGGGGATCATCGATGGCAAGGCGAAGAGCGCGGTGGCCGTCGCGTTCGCTCAAGGTGAGAGTGGTTTGGGGCGACCGGTAGAGCCGGTTGGATACGAAATGGCGATCCACCGCACCCCACCAACGGTAGCCTCCATAGAGTGCGCCCGTGATGAAGATCATAGCCGCGAGGGCCGCGAGGCGTCCGCCCCGGAGGCGGCGGCGGGTGGGAAGGCTTCCAGGTTCGAGCAGACTTTCACTCAAGGCCGCGCGTGCAATGGAGGCCAGGAGCGCGACGAGGAGGAGGCCGAGCCCGGACAATACTCCAGTCATGAGAGGAGTCATGACCAGCCTCCGGGTGGCCAGTGCCGTGATGGGCACGATGGCTTCGCCTTTTCCAGCCGAGGATTCGACGCGGACGAGTACGCCGTACGCGCCGGTGGTCATGAACCAGAGTTCGGCGCTGTAGAGGTTGGTTTCGCCTCGGACGAGCGTGGCTGAGTCGGGAGGAGGCGCCCCCTTGCGTCCGGCATCCCACTTCACAGGGAGGACTTGGACCTGATGGGGTCCCGTGTTCTTAACCCGGACCGAAATCTGGGCCAAACCGGGGACGACGGGGGGCGGGCGGATGACGACGCGGATGGGGTGGGGTCCGGCTTCTCCTTCAAAAAAAACATTGGGGCTGCCGACATGGGCGAGCGCGGGCCAAGCCAGGCCGAGGAGAAGGATGGTGGACCACAACGCCACTCTGTCTCGCACTTTATTCATCGCCGGACGCGAGTCATCCAGCCTCCGATTCCGAGCCCCACGGCGGAGGCGGCTATGCCGAGGCCTGCCGCGAGGGCGATGTCTTTGGGCTGGGCAGCGGAGCGGTTGCGCAACCAGAATTCTTTCTGATAGGGACCAGGTCTGGAGAAGTAGGGATAGAACGCGCGGCCGGCAAAGAACCGATTTTGCGCCGAATCGGAGATCAAGAATTTCGAGAAATGCCATTGGGCCGGGAGCATCGTGCCCACGAAAAGTGCTCCGAGCGGAATGGCGAGCAGGAGGACTCGCCACCAGGGAATTCTCCCTTTACCAAAGCGTTGAATGAGGAGGTCGAACAGCGCAGCCGGCAAGATGAGCAAGAGCGGAAACGCGGGCGGCACCATGTGAGTGACCGGCGAGTAGATGGGCGCGAGCATGGGCTGTCCGCGGAAGAGGGGGAGGATCCAGAGGGCGCCGGCCATGATGCCCATGTAAATGGCGGCGGAGCGAGTGGCACCCCAATTCCCCTTGGAAGCGCGGGAGATGAGAGCCAGATAAACCGGAAAGGTGCTGGCGATGATCCCGTAGAAGAGTCCGCTATGCTGCTGATTGGGAAAAGTCTCCTCGGTCATCATGATGGCGAGCATGGTGATGAGGACCCCGGCGACATCATTGAAAAGGAGACTGGCCCGTGCTTGCTTGGACTCCTCGATGTTGTTTTGGCAGGCGAGAACCAGGAGCAGAACTCCGAGCGCGACTCCAAACATGCCCAAAGCGAGAACGGAATGCGGTGGACTGATGATTTCCACGTCCAGGCCATAGGCGTCGTGCCACCAGTCGTCGAAAGGCGCGGAAGTGAGCATGGCGAGGTTTCCCCAGACTACCACCCAAGCTCCCAAGGGACCGTGGAAACCCCAGATCCGAACGGCTCCCGCCTTTTCACGGTCCGTGCCCCAAAAAGTCAGCCGCAGGATGAGTGCGATGCAGGTGAGGCCGGGAATCAGTCCACCCGCGTGAATGCAGAGATGGGCTGGCGTCCAGAACGTGTCTCGTCCGATGGTGGAATGCCACGAAATGTCCCACAGCACTCCCACGGGTATGCCGGTGACTCCGATGGCGGCGAGGTAAATGAACCACGGGATGGCCGTTGGTGCGGTGTCCCGGATTCGGGACCCGGCGGTTTCGAGAGGAGGCATGAGGACCTCAGCGCTCATTCCATCTTGCCGAGCCATGGAGGGATCCTGGTGTGCGGGGTGGGTCGTTGTCCAGCTTGCGAAAGGTGCGGAGTCTCTGGCTCCGGCTCGAACACTCGAACCGCGACCGTGATGACATCCCGTCGCCGCACGTTGAAAATCTGGAGTCTTCCGACCTGTCCGCACGCTGCGGCTGGTCTCCGACACATCCGCGCTCCCTTGATTCCACCGAAAACACCGAAGAACCCCTCTCCTTTCGGCAGGCCTTTGACGCTCAAGTTTTTGCGCATCTCGACGCTGCAGAATGGAGGATTCCAGGTTGACGGATCTGGTCGATGCTCGCGGAGCGGGTCCGCCCGAATCTATCGCGTCGTGATGATGCGATGGAAGGCTTTCGCTGTGGAGTGCGAAACCGGTGCATCCCGATGTTGCCGGTGATGCAGGTAGGGCGCGTCCGTCCCGGCGCGCCGCCGGAGCATGATGTTTTGCATCCCGTGGGCGGCGGGCTGGGACAGGCCCGCCCTACCAACAACATCGGGATGCACGGGTGCGAAACGCACGGTGCATCAAGAGATTGTCGGTGACTGGGTTGTCGTGGTAATGCAGACAGCATTGTCTGCTTTTTCGCAGGCTGCCCAGCCTGCGGGGCGACGAAGGGAACCCGGCGTGTGGAGAGCATGGAAGCGCCTCGTTCTTCACCCGCCGGGCCGACTGACATTCGGCGATACGGCAGCCTGCGCCACACGACAGACCACTTCGGGGTTCACGGCGAAACGCACCCTCGGTTACTTCGATGTTCGCCCGAAATGCCGGTCGGCGAAGTCGAGGAACAGTTTCCAGTCGAAGGCGGTGATGTCATGGGCGCCCGTGCGCTGGTGGTAGCCCACGCTTGCCCCCACGGACTGGTCCGGCGCGGGTGGGTTTGTCTCCACCAGTCCCGTTTTTCCGAAGAGCCGCCATGCCGGCGAAGCATGCACGGCGGCGAGGAACTCGCCCAAGGGATCCGCCCAGCGATCCTCCGTCGCGCTGGCCACATAGGCTGGACGCGGCGCCGTCAGCGCGATCAGTTGGTGCGCGTCCACCGGCATCTGGTGCTCCTGATCCGTGAAGCGAGCGTAGTTGCCGCAGAACCAATAGGGCACTGCGCGCACCAAGTCGCGCACGCGTTCCCCGTACTCACGGCGGGCCAGAGAGGCGCCGCCCTCACCCGAGTCGTTCGAGATCGTGATCGCGAATCGCTCGTCCCGCGCTCCCGCCCAAAGTGCCGTCTTACCGTGGCGGGAATGTCCGAAAACCACGACTTTCTTGGAATCGATTCGGGGTTCGGATTCCAGCACGTCGAGCGACCGACTCAACCCCCAGGCCCAAGCCGCGATGGCGCCCCAGTCTTCCGGTCCGGGATCGCGCCCCGACTTGCTGGCATAGAACCCGCGGATACCGTCCTTCCACCCGTCGCGGTGGTCCGGTTCGATGTCCCCATAATAGTACGTGGCTACGGCGTAGCCCCGGCTGAGTGCCCGTTCGAGAGGCCAGCGCGAAGCGTGTTTTCCACGCGTGGCTTCGGTCGCGCGATGATTTTCAATGCCCATTTTCCGGGCGGGCCTCATCCATCGTGAGGAAGCGGTGATGCGGGGGTCGGAATGCACGCTCTGATTCCCATAATAATTGAGTCCGAGAAAGGCGGGTGCGGGAGAGACGGCACCATTGGGGAGGTAAAGCAAGAGATCCAGACGCGGTCCGTCCGGACGCCCGTCCAGGAAGACGGCGATTTCTTTGCGTGTGGCGAGGCCGCCGAGTGCGTTGGTGTCTGTAAGCCCGGTTTTCCAGGAGAGTGTGGCGGGCCGTCCGGGGGCGGTTCCATAGATGTGCTTTTCGAAAAGCGACAACAGCTCGGGCCGCCGGCGGTTTCGCCAATCGGCTTCATGGGTGACGCGGGTGCCGTCCTCCGCGGCGAGGAGTTCGGGCAAACGATAGGGCGGGACTTTGGATTCGTCGTAGTTGGTTGCGGCCGCGGCCTGGATCAGAACGGCGAGTCCGGTAAGGCTGGCATGGAGGAGAGCATTCATATAGGTCAAAGGCTGGGACTAATCATTTCGTGTGTCGGATTCGAGGGCGTAACCGTTCAGACGTCCGTGCATCCACAGGTTGTCGGTGATGCGCGCGGCTGCGCCGGAGCGCGGTTTGATCTAACCCGCATTGCAGAAACTCGATGGTGAGCGCTTCACATTCAAGCCGAGTGTGAAATATGCTGGCTAGGCTCACATGTTTTCCAAAGGCAACGGCGCATCGATCCCTGGCGGGCCATCGAGCGGGAGAAGATCGCCGCGGCGGGCTGGCGCGAGCGGAAGCGGCGTGAAAGGCGCGGTCCGGCAACTTCGGGATGCATCGTTCCGATGTGGCTTCCAAAACGCATTCTTGCCCGCATGCCGGTGGATGTGGAACAGTCCCGGCCCTGTAGTTTATTCTCTATGGCACACGTCAAGCTCCACATCCCCGGGCCCGTCGAGGTCAGTGACAAGACATTCCATGCTTTTCGATCGCCGATGATCGGTCATCGCGGCCAAGGGTTTAAGGATTTATACGCCAGGATTCAGCCTCAGCTCCAGGCTCTTTTCCACACGCGGCAGCTCGTCTATCTCAGCACCTCTTCCGCCTGGGGCGTCATGGAGGGGGCCATTCGCAATTTGACCACCCGCAAGGTGTTGAATTGCATGTGCGGCGCGTTCTCCGACAAGTGGCTCGACGTTTCCCAGCGTTGCGGCAAGTCGGCGGAAGGGCTGCAGGTGCCCTGGGGATCGCCGATTCGCGCCGAGCTCATCGACGCCAAACTGGCCACCGGCCAGTTCGATGCCTTGACCCTGATTCACAACGAAACCTCCACCGGCGTCATGAGCCCGCTCGCCGAGATCGCGGCGCTCAAGAAAAAGTATCCCGACGTCATGTTTATCGTGGATGCCGTCAGCTCGTTGAGCGCGGTGAAAGTCGATTTCGATGCCTTGGGTATCGATGTGCTTTTGGCGGGCACCCAGAAAGCCTTCGCGCTTCCTCCTGGCCTGGCCGTCTTCGCCTGCTCGCCCGCCGCCCTGGCCAAGTCGGCCACGGTCAAGGATCGGGGCTACTACTTCGATTTTGTGGAGTTTCAAAAAAATGCCGAGCAACACATGACGCCCAGCACGCCCAGCATTGGGCATGTCTATGCGCTGGCGTCGAAACTGGAGGACATCTTCGCGGAGGGAGTGCCCAACCGGTTCGCGCGTCACGAAAGGCTGGCGCTGAAAACGCGTTCCTGGGCGGAGAAGCATGGCTTCACGCTGTTTCCCGAAAAGGGATTCGAGTCTTTGACGCTGACTTGTGTGAACAATGGCGCGCGTCCGGGAACGGGCGGGCGCGAAGTGGACGTGGCCAAACTCCAGAAGTTGGTGAAGGATCGCGGATTCCTGATCGACGGGGGATACGGAAAGATCAAGGGCACGACTTTTCGCATTTCCAGCATGGGCGATGAAACCGACGCGTCCATGGAACCGCTTTATGCGGCGCTGGACGACACCATGAAGGCGCTTGGATGAAGAATTGCCCTTGCGCGTGAGGCGTCCTTCGCCTTTCTTAAGGGCATGTTCCAGATCCTCAAGCGTTCCGCCTTTAATCTTCCGGAAAGACTGGTCACGCCCGAAGGAACTTACACCAAGCGCCGCGAGTTTCTCCGTCAGTTCGGCTTCGCTGGGGGCGGGCTCGCGGTCCTCGGCCTTGGTGCCCAGGGATGGGCCGCCCAGCCGGCGGGAGGCGGGTTGAAGTATCCCGCGACGCGCAATCCGGACTTCAATCCCAAGTGGACCCTCACCGACGAGAAGGTGGCGGCGACCTACAACAACTTCTACGAATTCACCACTTCCAAGGATCGCGTTCACCGGCTGGTCGGCAAGTTTGTCACGGAGCCATGGCCGCTTGAAGTCACGGGGCTCTGCGAGAACCCCATGAAAATGGACGCCATGGAATGGGCGAGCTTGCATGGCGTTGAGGAGCGAATTTACCGGTTCCGCTGCGTGGAAGCCTGGGCCATGATTGTGCCCTGGACGGGGTTCCAGCTTTCCAAACTCATCGAGAAGGCCAAGCCGAAGCCGGAGGCCAAGTTTGTCAAGTTCGTGACCTTCATGAAACCGGATCAGGCCCCGGGGTTCCTGAACATGCCCCAGTATCCTTGGCCTTACACCGAGGGGTTGCGTCTCGATGAGGCCATGCATCCTCTGACGATCATGGCCACCGGCATCTATGGCAAACCGATGCCCAAACAGCATGGAGCTCCGATTCGGCTCGTGGTGCCTTGGAAGTATGGATTCAAGAGCGGGAAATCGATCGTCAAAATCGAATTCACCGCGCAACAGCCCAAGACCCTCTGGGAATCCCTGGCCCCGGAGGAGTATCCGTTCGAGTCGAACGTCGATCCCGGGGTGCCACATCCGCGCTGGTCTCAAGCCACCGAACGGATGATCGATTCGGGCGACCGTGTAAAAACCCAGCTTTACAACGGCTACGGCTCCCACGTCGCCAAGCTGTACTCCAAGGCGTGAGCCTGCCGGTATTGAGCCGGGATGCGATGCGCGCATGGGAGCGCGACTCCTGGGCCGCGGGCCGCAACGTTCAATCCGTCATTCAACGAGTGGGCTGGCGCCTGGCGCGCTGGCTCGCGGAACACAGCCGCGCCAGAGATTCCATTCTGCTCCTGGCCGGGCCCGGCCACAACGGGGACGACGTCCGTGCCGCCGTGCCGGTGCTGGCCGATCGCGATGTGGAAATCATCACCGTTCGTGATCCCTCCGCGGTCTTCGATTGCGTCCGCTTGGCTTTGCGCTCGCCCCGCCGCTGGGTTGTCGATGGTCTCTTCGGCATCGGGTTGAACCGTCCGCTGGACGGCGCTTGGCGGCGGATCATCGAGGCGGTCAACGCCTGCGAATGGCCGGTGGCCGCGATGGACGTCCCCTCGGGATTGGATGCTGACAGCGGTCAACCGCTGGGAGAGGCCATTCACGCGACGCACACACTGACGGTGGGCGCGCCGAAGCCGGGTTTGATCGTGGAGGCTGCTTCGCCGTGGGTCGGACGGCTTGAAGTGCTCAATGGTGTGGGATTGATCGAGCCGCCCGTGCCTGCGACGGGCGCGCCCGTCTGGCTGGAGGAAAGAGATTTCGCGGGATATCCTCCGCAAAGGGCCTCTTCTTCGCACAAGGGCAGCCACGGGCATGCGGTCATCTTGGCCGGGAGCCTGGGATACCATGGTGCCGCCGTGTTGGCGGCGCGTGGTGCCCTTTCGATGCGACCAGGGTTGGTGACTGTGCTGACGCTTCCATCCGTCTACTCCGCCGTGGCGGCGCAGATGGCTGCGCCGCTGGTGGGTCTGTGGAAGGGGGTGGACTCCATCCCTGCCTCGGCGACGAGTTTGGTTGTGGGACCGGGGCTGGCTGCGCCCGAGTGTGAGATTCTTCAGGAAGCGATTGCGCGCTGTTGGCAGCGCCTTGATTTGCCCATGGTGGTGGATGCCAGCGCTCTTGCCTGGCTGCCGCAGGGGAGGGTCGAGAGCCGCGAGCCCCGCCTTCTCACTCCCCATCCTGGTGAAGCAGGGCGGTTGATCGGCATCACGGCTGGGGAGGTGCAGGGAGGGAGGCCTGAAACTTTGCGAGAGGTTTCAAAAACTTTTGGCCAAAGTTGGGTGATCCTCAAAGGCCGCCACACTTTGATCGGGCGAACCACCGGCAGCCTGGGCATCAATGGAACTGGATCGCCCTCGATGGCTCAAGGCGGCACGGGAGACGTGCTGGCGGGCATGGCGGGCGGATTGCTGGCGCAACGGGAAGCCCGCGGCGATTTGTTCAAGCTGGCGGCTTTTGCCGCGTGGGAACATGGCCGCCGCGCGGATCTTTTGGATCAAGTTCGTCCGCATTGGATCGCCGAGGACTTGGCGATTTTGGGAGCCGGCGTGCTTGGGAAAGATCCAGCCTTTGATTTCCAAAAACGTCCGGAGACGTCAGGTTGCGGTCCGCCCCGGCGAAACGAACATGGCGGGGCGTCACAATTCCGAAACCGCATCAAGCTCCTGGGCGATAAATCTCCGAAATCGAATCAGAAGAAAGCCTCGCAAAAGCAGGTGAAGGCCAACGTTGCGACGCAAAAGAAAAACCAGGCCATCGCCAGCCAACAGGCTTCCAAGAAGAAATAGCCTTTCCACGGACGCTCTTCCCACTCGGAAACACGTGCGAGTGGCGCGGGTATGCTGGAATTGACTGGAGGCGTGCTGCGGGGCACGGGAGTCATCAAGGCCACGGACACCACTTCGCGCCCACCCAGGTGACCCACTGCGCCGTGATCCGTCCCGGCAACCGTCCGTGCGCGAAATCGTGAGCTCGCCCGTGATCCACGCCTCGCCGGAGCACACTGTGGAGGAATGCATGCGCTTGATGACCGCGCACAAGGTTCGACACTTGCCGGTTCTCGCCGGGGACGAAGTGCTCGGCGTGGTTTCCATCGGCGACCTCGTCAACTGGCTGATTAACGCGCAGGGGAGCGCCATCGACCAGTTGGAGCACTACATCTCGGGCCAATATCCCGGGTAACAGGATCGGTCAGATCTCGGCCAGCCGCGCTTCCGAATCGCCAAAACGATCGAGACGAACCTCGAATTTGTCCATGAGCGATAGGAACAGGCTGCACATTTTGCGGTTGGGTTTGCCCCGGTAATCGAGAACGCGCCCGGTCTGCAATCTTCCACCCGCTCCTCCCACCATCATGACGGGGAGTTGCGTCGCGTCGTGGCTTCCGGTGAGCATGCTGGAACACATCATGAGCAGCGTATTGTCCAGAGCGGTTCGCTCCCCTTCCTGGATCGAGTCCAACTTCCGAGCGATGTAGGCCATCTGTTCCACGAAGAATTGATTGACCTTGAGCCAATCCGCCGTGTCGCTGTGCGAAAGCAAGTGGTGAATCATGTAGTCCACCCCCAGTTTTGGGAAACGCAGCGAGGAATGGTCGTTGTTGAGTTTCAAGCTGCAGAACCGCGTGGTGTCGGTCTGAAAGGCCAAGACCAGGATATCGCACATCAACCGCATGTGCTCGTCGATATCCTGGGGAATGCCATCGGGCGGACGCGGGATGTTGGGCTCGGCCGATGCGGGACGCCATCCCTGCAATTTGCGTTCCTTGCCGGCGGTTTCGATGCGCTGTTCCACCTCACGGACGGAGGCCAGGTATTCGTCGAGTTTGCCCCGATCGGAATAACCCAGTTTGCCGCGCAAGCTGGAAGCTTCGGTCAAGACCGCGTCCAACACGCTTTTGTCGCCCTGGCTCGATCCCGAGCGGAACAGGCGGTCAAAAGCGAGGGCGGGATACAATTCAAGCGGCGTGGGCGTGGTCGGCGAGCTCCACGAAATGTGGGAGCTGTAAATCATCGAATAGTTCTTGTGAACCGAGGAATTGGCTTTCTCACAAGCCAGGACGAGGCTGGGAACCTTGGTTTGATGCCCGATCTTTTGGGCCAATACCTGGTCGAAACTCGTACCCGACTTGATTTCTCCGCCGGAGGCCAGGGGCGCGCCAGAGAGCAGATTCCCCGTTTGCGAGCTGTGGATGTTTCCCTTGAGCGCTTCCTCGTTGTAGAGGCCGGTGACGAGCAGCGATTTTCTCTTAAACGGCTCGAGCGGTTTCAACACCGCGCCCAGTTCCATGGTTTCTCCGGAGCCGCGGGCCCACCATTCCTTGGAGTGGAATCCGTTCCCCGCGAAAAGGACCGCCAGCCGCGTGGGCGGCCCGCTGGCGGCGCGGGATCCTGCCGTCACGTCGCCCCACACCGGCAGCGACTCCATCCACGGCAAGGCCATCGTCACGCCCACCCCACGCAGAAAGGTGCGGCGGGAAAATCGGTATCCAAGTTGAGGGCTCATGGGGGGACTTTATCGTATCCGCCCGGAAAATGGGAAGCCTTGATTCCCGGTGATACGCGCACCAGCGCCGGGGCGTTCACGCCGCTTGGGCGGTTCTGGCGTTGCTGCTCCTCGGTCACAGACCGCTGGCGGGTATGCTCCCTCGTCGCGCCGAGCCAGAACCGCCCAAGCGGCGCAACAAATGCCCACCCAATTCATGAACAGCCCACTAGCGAGCGCCTGCTTTCGAACGTTCGATGGCGAAATCGACCAGTTCGCGGGAGCGAAAGTAAGGTTCGTGGAAGCTGTGCCCCTGCCCGGGCAGGACGATGAGGCGCACCAGTTCACCCACGCCAAGCTGTTGGTAAGCCTCCCGCAGGGCTTCCGAGTTATCCCGCAGAGGTACCACCTTGTCATCGTCGCCATGAATCAGAGCAAAAGGGATGCGGGCGCGCGCCAGCACTCCAGCCCGGGCGATGGGATTGAACTCCGCCACCCGACGCGTGAGTTCGGCTGGAGTGAAGCCGTAGGCGGGTGCGGCATTCGTGACGCCCGGATAAGTGCGGAAATCGTAAACCGGATAGATCCCGATGATGCCCGCCACACGGTCGGGCCGATGCAACGCCCAGCTGCTCACCCAAAGTCCTCCGCGGCTTCGCCCGAAGAGGCAAGACTTGCGTGCAAATCCACGCCGGAGAGTGAGTTCATCGTAAAGCGCGTCGAAGGCGCGATGGCTGGCGGGACTTCCGTAGGCCTCGCCCACGTCCACGCCGGCCACGGCGACCCCGGCGGCCAGGAATTGTTCGTGCATCCAACGTTCCGCTTCGTCGGGATAAGCCGGTAATGTCGGGGCGTAAAAAATCCAAGGCTGCGGGCTGCGCCGCTGGGACTCCGGGGGAAGGAAAAGAAAGGCGGGTCGTCCGTCGATCGTCAAATCCACCCGGGGCAGTTCCAATCGCGGCGGAGGCAGCTTGCGCGCGGGAGGCGGGGCGGATGTCGCGGTCCCCGGCGTTGCTTCGGCGAAGGTCATGTTCCCAGCCCGGCCTGACAGGATCAATGATGCGGCCAAAGGAAAGGAATAGAAGCAGGCTGGGAATTTCATGCCGCCATTGAAGCCCGGGCGATCGCGGCGGCCAATCCCAAATGAACGCTTCGGACTTTGCTTTTCGTGGGCTCGATTCCTAAGCTCCCGCTCCGTGGTGATCATGCATTTTCCACAGTCCAGGCAGATTCAAACTCACTCCGGGAAGACCGCCACGCGATCCTGGCGAGTTCGCAGCGCGTCACTCCGTGCGGCGGCAGCTCTCAGCCTTGCGGTGCTGGGTCTCGCCCTGGGGTCGGATGAGGTTCCGCGCATCGACAAGATTGAGCGGTTGGGTCCGGACGCGGTGACCATTCACTTCGACACCCTCCCGGACTTGAATTACGCCCTGCAGTATTCGGATGACGCACTGCGATTCCGCCCCGATCGGTCGGAGGCGACATGGTTCAGTTTGTTCGAGCTGCCGGCCTTTCCATTTCGAAACCATTTCGTGATCGTGGATCAAGTGGCCTCGCCAGCCCGGGTCTATCGCTTGAGCACCACTCGATGAATTTCGGAAGTTCGAGACGGGCGGGGCGGGGGTTTCGATCCGCGCTTCGCGGCTCGGTTCATTTTTGAGATGAGGTGCGGACCGGATAGAGACCGGGGCAGCATCCGAATTTCTCGTGAAAGGCCTGGCTGAAATGGCTGAGGCTTGAGTAGCCGACTTCCATCGCCGCTTCGGTGACATTGTGTTCCCCTTGGCGCAACAGTTCCGCCGCCTTCTCCAAACGCAAATCGCGCAGATACTGCGAGATGGTCTGGCCGGTTTGCGCCGAGAATATCCGGCTCAGGTAAAAGTGGCTGCATCCGATTTTGCGCCCGAGTTCCTCCAGGGGCGGCGGTTCCACGAGGTTCTGTTTGAGCAAAAAAGCGACGAGTTCCACGCGTTCCTGGGCCAGTCGTTGCTGGCGGGTGCAAAAGAATTCTTCTCCCTCCGGGGGTTGAACCAGAAAGGTGACCGCCAATTCGATCGCCTTGCATTGATACCAGATCGGATGGACCGAGGCGGACACGGGCGGATGCCGCAGGGATTCGACCATCAGGCGGGCGGGTTGCGCCAGCCGGGTCACTGCCACGCAAGGTTCGCCGGCGGGCCGGTCCTCCATCAGATCTCTCGCGATGGGGTGAAGGGAGGCGCTTAATCCTGGCAGGGATTGGTTGAGGAAGGGTCTCGAGTATTCAATGGTGAGAAACTGATGGTGCTGGCCTCCCAGCCGCGTGGCTCTCGATTTCTGCCCCGCCGTGCGATAGAATCCGGCGGATGGAGGATCGAACCGGCACTCTCCGCCGGAGGTGAAAACGACCCCTGTGCCAGAGAAGTTCAGGCAAAGTTCCAGCGAACCGGGATGGAAGGTCGCCGCCCAATCGAAATCGGATTTCGGGGTGAAATCGTGCCATTCGAAGCTGAATCCGGTGCCATGGAAACTGCCGTAAATCGGCTGCCAGCCGGGTCCGGCCGATCTCCAGGCTTCGACCTCCGAGAAAGGGGACTGGGAGGCGTCCGACTTGCGAGCGTCGCGCGCCTTGCCGGTCGTGCTTGATTTGGAACCCGCCGCTTTCAGTTCAATACACCCCGAGTACGTTGTTGAGATGAAGTCTCCCGGGGGATGGACTCGTTGGCAAGCGCGGCAATTTTCATTTTTGGCCGCAAGCATCCGCAAGAACCGGCTCAAGCTGCGACCCTGAACGTCCGGTGGTATGGAAGGCTGCTGGGGGGGCGCCATCCCCGGCACCCGTCCGCTCCGCCACTTCGCGCAATGCACCCTCAACGTCCGAGAGGCCCGTCGAGATAGCGGTGATAAATGCGCCCCAAACGATCCAACATGACCTCCACAGTGTGCTCGCGCATCACCATCTGCTGACCCTTCGCGCTGAAGGTGCGTGTTTCTTCGGGACGATCGAAGGTGGCTTGCAACATCTCGGCCAAGGCCGTCGCGTTTCCCGGAGGACAAAGCCGGCCCGTTTCGTTTTCTCGAATGATCGAGGGAAGGCCGCCGACCCGGCTCGCCACCACCGGTGTTCCCACCGCCAGCGCTTGCAACCCGACTTGGGGAATCGCCTCGTGTAAGGACGGGATCGCGAGCACATCCAACCCTCTCAAGATCTCCGGCACATCGTCCCGGGTGCCCAGAAATCGAATCCGGTCTCTCAATCTCAACTCCCGCGCCCGGGCCTCGACGGCTGGCTGGTTCGGGCCTTCCCCAACCACCACGCAGTTCATCGCCCGTCCCTTGTCCGCCAGTTGCTTCAAAGCGTCGAAGAGAAAGGTGTGACCTTTGGCCCGGCGGATGATTCCAATGATGCCCACGGTGGGGCCGCGTTCGGAAGTGGGGAAATCGAAGCTGGCTTTGGGTCCTGTCGCGGAAAATCGAGCCAAATCCACGCCGGTCGGCAAGGCATCCACGCGATCCGGCGGGAGGTGGAAAAGCCGCCGGAAATCGTCGGCGACTTTGGGGCTCGTGGTGATGAGATGATCGGCCAAGGTGCGATAAACATACTGACTGAGCCAGGGATTTCGCACGGGCACGTCAAAGTGACGGGAACGAATGACGAGGGGCGTGCGCGCCCATCGCGCGGCTAATCCCACGATCCAGCCGTCACGGGAACTGTGCGTATTGACGATGTCGGCTTGGAAACGCGTCAAAAACCGCGCGGCGCGAAGCACGTCAAACGGGAAAATCCACTTCCTCTCGGACAGCCGCTCACGCGTCATGGCGTCCTGAGCTGCTTCGCTGAAGATCCGGGCTTGCTCCGGGGCGAGGATACCCACGTGATGGCCGCGCTTCCGGAATCCGGCCAACTCCGCCCAAATGCGCCTTTCCTCTCCACCCCAGCCCAGCGAGGCTTCCGAGTGGATGATTCGCCAAGGTCTCGTGCAGGCAGGGGCGGGTGTGTCACGCAGGCCCATAGCAATGCGCCCGCCATGCTCCCAGGGGCGCGGGGCCGGTGACAATGACTTTGATGCGCGCGACGGGCTCGGAACTGAAACGGGTGAGCCTCGTCAAAGCGGCGAAGAACTTCCCCATCCACCTCATGGCGTCGAGCCGATCTCTTCACCCCCAAGAACCAACTCGGCCTCCATCACGGCGAGTTCCCCCACGCAGATGCGGATGGAGGCTTGCACCAAAGATCCCATGCGAACACGCACAACCGCGTGAATGTGGAGCAAATCTCCGGGCCGAGCAGGGGCTAAAAACTTGGCGGCACGGATCGAGGCCAGCTTCAGATTGGGAATCCGAGCCTGCTGAGGATCATGCTGCGCCACCACGCCTGCCACTTGCGCGCCGCATTCCACGAGCAGCACGCCGGGCATGAGCGGACGGTTCGGAAAATACCCCGCCAGATAGGGAGCCGTCTCAGGAATCCGGTAAGCACCAACCCCCGAGTGGCCCGGAACCCATTCGAGCAATCGATCCACAAATCGGAATTCAGGACCGTGAGGAAGCGCGTCCAGTGCAGATTCGAGGGGCGATCTCATGGGACGGAGGTCGCGGCGCCGGCGGCCCGAATGGCATAACCTTCCAGGGAGGGAAACTCCAGCACGGACGGCGGCAAGCCCGTGTTGACGGTTTGCCTTTGGAATCTGTTTTCCATGGTGGAGCCGTCGGACAAGCGCAGGAGGGTCAACAAAAGGGTGGGTGGATCACCCGCCAAGCCCAAGCGCAGTTCCGGCAGGAATCGGCGCGCGCTGGCGGCCCGGGGCGCCAGCAACAGTAGGCTGAGTTCGTTGGATCGCGTCATGGAAATCGGGCGGAATCGCTTTTCCAAGTCCGCTTTGGACTGCGGGAAGCCCGCTTCAAACAAGGCGGACAATTGCGCCCACGCCGATCCACCGCCGGCACCAAGGCCATATCGCTCGGCGCGTTTCAGTTTGGGATAGATGATCCAGACCGTGTTGGACGACCGCAGGGCAATGGTCTTCGCCGGTTCTCCCAGTTCCCATCTGAAAAAGTCAGGCGCCTGGTACCATACCCGCCCCGTCGTCTCCAAGGGCACGCTCACGGTTGCCAATGTTCGGACCTGCACGAACTCCGCCTGCCATGTGCGGATCTGAGACTGCGCCTGCCACCACTCTTCCCAACGCACCTTCTCCGCCGCCTCGACGGCAGCAGCCGCGAAGGTCGAAGGCGCGAGCCATGCGGTCAAGACGACCACGATGCATTGCCGATAGAATCCTCTCGCGAGGGGGCCGAGGATCGGGAACCCGCGGCCGAGCATGGAGGTGGGCGAGGCACTGGGTTGGCGAACCCGCCCCACGCCCCACCATGGAGACCGCCTGTCTGCAGAAGGCGCCACGGGTGATGTTGTGGCTTGCACGTGACGCCTCAAGGGTTGTCCGATCCCCCCTGCGAGTTCAAGCTGGAGGGAGTTTGGCGTTCCCACACGGGAACGAATTGGAACCATTGGGAAGCATAACGCTTGAGCAGGGGCTCGAACGAATGCGTCAACTGCTGGAGAAAACCATGGCGGCCCGAGGGAGACGCCAACGCATCGCCATGGATCCCGGGAGATTCAAGGAGATGGACCGCGTAACCTGAAGCCTCACGCACCACGGCCACAGGCAACACAACGCATCCCGAGGCTTGCGCAAGCAACGCTGGGGCCGGAGAAATCGCCAAGGACGAACCGCAGCAGGTCACGACACTGTTGCCCTTGACCTCCGTGCGGTCGAGCAAGAGCGCCACGCAGTGGCCTTGTCGAAGTTTCTCGATCAGTTCCAGAAATGCAAAGTCGCCCCGCCCTAAAACGAAAGTGCGAACACCGCGGCGAGCCCGGGCCGCCTCCCTCCAAGCCGTCAACAGAGGATCCGGTTCGGGCGCGGTGACCACCCAAACCTCCCGGCCGGCCGCGGCCAGCCATGCCGCTCCCAGCTCCCAATTACCCAGGTGCATCGTCACCAACAACACCCCCCGGCCCTGAGCCAGGGATGCCTCGAAACGTTCCCGGCCATGCCAACTCGCGGCGGGAATGCTTTCCCGCCCACCCTCCAAGCGCAGGAGGTCCGCCAGTTTCTCGGCGAATTGGTCGTAAAGCGCGCGTGCCTGATGTTCCGCCTCCCGCAAATCGCCGGCACAGAGCGGTTCGAGATTGTGGCGGACCCTCTCAAATCTTTGCCGGTTCCATGTTCGATCCAGCCGACAAAACGATCTCAGAACCGTCGAGGTTAGGACGCGCGGAAGCCGCGCCGCCAGTCGTGCGGCCTGGATCCATACCCATCCTGAATAATAGCAAGGCGGTCTGACCTTCTGCTTGGCCAGGGGGAAGCGGCGGCGAAGCTGAACCCGGACGCGAGGTATCAAGAGGGTGGAGATTGAAGCCGCCCCGAGGATGCCGACTGAGCACAGCTTGCCCAGACTGGCCAGTCCGCGATTCTCCGCCCACGCCAGTGAACCGAAACCCGCCATGGTCGTCGCGGCACACAACCAGACGGCCTTCGTCATAGATCGCGCGTGCGCCTGATCGGGCCCCTCCGATGCCGCTCCCGGGCTCCCGGACCCGGAAACGGCTTGCTCCTCATCACGTCGCAAGGCCAGCAGCATGTGGATGGAATAATCGACTCCCGCACCGAGCAGCACAGGAATCGCCATGAAATTCATCAGGTTCCAGGACCAACCCGCAACCTGCATCATGCCCAAGAGGGCCAAGACCGAGAGAGCCAGGGCCATCACACTCAGGATCCACTCAAGCACGGAACGAAACGTCAGACCCAATGCGGCGAGGACGCAAATCAGGACCGGTGTCAGCACCGGCCAAAGTTCTTCACGAAGGAGTCCTGCCAGATCTTCCGCGAGCATCGACCAACGCGTGACGTGACAGCCGGGGATCTTCAGGAGCTCGCCTACCCAAGCGGGGCGAGCCCCCACGTGGACCTTGGACGCAGGCCAGGCCACGGCCAGAGCCACGGATTCATGGTCCGGGGCCGAACGAAATCGGGACATGATCTCCTGACTGACGGAATCGTGCGGCACATGATAGCGTGGCTCTTGCAGCGCCTGGCTCCAGGCGGCAAAGACGCTCTGCTGCAGCAGAATTGCTTTCTCGGTGAATCCGGCGGCGCGGATGAGATCCGCGAGGGCTTCCTTCTGTTGAACAAGCATCCGGACGCGTTCACGATTCGCAGCTTGGTGAGCTGGATTCGGCCAGAAATCGATGGGGAACACGGTGTCGGCTGGAGCTTCCGCACCGCTTTGTTTCAATGCCACCGACATTTTTTCCAGCGCCACCCGAACTTCCGCATCGGATGCGCCTCGGGCGATGAGGAGATACGGCTCCGCCATGTTCGTGGCGGCGGCCTGGCGGAGTCGGTCCCAGGTTCGATAAGCCTCGCCTTCGGATGGGCGCAGGGCGTCAGTGGATGGATCGAATCGCGGCCAGCCGCGCGCCACGAGAACGCCCAGCAAACCCAGCAGCGCTCCGACGGAGAGGATCGTCGAAATCGTTTGCCATCTCCATTCCCTCATGGTCTGACCCGCGTCTTTGACGGGCACGGTCTCCTTCGAGGCGGTGGCCAAGTTCACGCTCGAGTTGGTCTGGAAGCATCGAGGCGTGGCTTCGGGAAAGAGCCCGATCATGACGCCGGCGCCGATGAGAACTCCGAAGCCCACCAGCGTGCCCAACTGGCCCAGACCCGGCAGTCCGCTCAAATGCAGGCAGAAAAATGCGACCGCCGTGGTCAGCGCGCCCCAAAGGATCCCCGGCCCAACCCGGCGGCGCGCCTCGGCGGACGTTGAACCTCGCTCCAAATCCTGTTGCAAAACCACTCCGTAATCCACAACCAGGCCGGCCAAAATCGCCGCGAATCCGAGGCTGACCACGTTCAAAGATTGAAACCAGATCGCGCCGGCCGTTCCGGCGAGCACCATGGTCAGGACGAGCAGGGCGACCAATCGCAACAGGGGTTTCCAACGGCGATGCGCCAAACCGAAGAGCAGGACGATGATGAACGTGGTGCCGGCGACGGATCCAGCCATGTCGCGCCTCATCACTTCGGAAATCTCAGCGGTGAACACCGGGGTTCCCGTCATCGAAGTGCGGATGCCGCCGAACTCCGCGGTCCGCTGGCGCCAATCCTCGATCTCGGCCCGGAGTTCCCGGATCCATAACGCGGCGGAATTGTAATCACGCGACGCGTCCCGCGCTCGCACGCGAATCCAACGCACTTGTCCGGCGGAAGCGGAGAACGCATCCAATCCGCGTGGCCGGTGCTCCGTCTGCTCCCGGGTCAACGGGGCGAGTCCCAATGGGTCGTATCCCAAACGAGCCAGTTCCTCCGGAGAAGCCGATTCGCGGAGTCGGTTCAGTGCCGTGGCCAGTGACTCCTCCAACCGCGGTGACTGCAGCCGGTCGAACAAGGTCTGTAATGGTTCCGGCGGTCCATTGTACCAGCCGTAAGCGATCCAAGAGGCCCATTGATCAGGGGACTCAGCCCACACGGGACGCCAGGAGGCGGCCGAGATGAGCCGGGGCCGGGCTCGCAAGTGATTCGCGAGCGATTCGGCGGCGGCTTCCAGTTGATCGGCGTCCTCGTGCTCCAGCAGAATCAGCACTTCCCCGTCCGCTTGAAAGTGTTGCTGGTGAAGACGCAATCCTTGAACCGAAGCCAAATCCGGGGGCAAGAGCCCAAGCACCTCGGTATCCAGCCGGCCCCGAGTCCACGCCCACCAGCACAGCAGGAGCAAACCCGCCAAAGAACATGCGGAGGCGCGCCGGCTCATGGCGAAGCGAGATAGCCATGCAGTTTTTCACCCGTGGCGGCGCGTTCGAGCTCGAAGGTGTCTGGACCAGGCTTTCTCCAAGTCCACCCGGCGGCGGGCGTGCCGTCCTTCCAGGCGGCGGCGAGTTGGCAGGGCAGGATGGAATCCAGGGCGGCACCGGAGGCACTTCGCACCACTCCCCGCGCCGGGACGACATAACGTCCCTGCGAGCCCTCGCCTTCAAAACGGAAGAGGACTACCGGGCCCTTCGAGAAGACGATCAGGGAACGGTCCGTTGCCGAGTCGAGATAAACCACCAGATCGCCCGCCCACCATTCCGTGTTGCCGGGCGGCATCCAGGCGGCTTGGCCAAACAAGCGGAGGGGTCAAGATTGTGGCGAAGCGCGAGCCGGTGACGGGCGAGCGTGGAAGCACCCATTTGTCTGACACATCAGAACGAGCAAGATCATCGCCAGCAAACCGGGAGGGTTTGAACGAGCGAAAGAACGGATTTGCGAGTCCATCAGAACTGGAGCTTGGGAGCGATGGGTATGTGCCGCTGGAGCCGGACGAGCAGCAAAAAGATCGAGAGCCGCCAGCGAATGGGCCAGCCCGCTTCGACATCTCCTGCAAGCATCGCATTGACCGCGGCAGCCAGACCCCAGCGCGGATGCGGATGCAGCAGCACTTCCATAAACGGCACCGTGTAGAACCCCTCCACCATCTTCAGATAGAAATCCATCGCCTGCCCCAACCGCTTCTCGTACTGCTGCAAGACGGGACCCGGGGATCCATCCGGTCGATCCAGCGCCTCGAGGAGGCCGAGAGCCGCGGCGCGAGCGGAATCCATGGCGAGAAAAACTCCCGAGGAAAAATGGGATCGATGAAGCCCGCCGCGTCACCCACCCGGACGAGCCGGCCGCGGACCAAGCCGCGGTTGCGATACGAAAAGTCCGTCGTCACCTGGAGCTCGCCTAAAAGCTCCGCGCGGGCCAGCCGTTCCTTGAGCACCGAACTGGATTCGACCCGTTTCCAGAATGCTTCCGCCGGAGCGTGGGATCCCGGGACGAAGGCTGCCTTCTCGAAAACACAGCCCACGCTGACCTTCTCCCCGCCGATGGGAATGATCCAAAACCAGCCCTCAGGAAGCCGGATGATCACCGTGTCGCCCGCGCGCTCGCCCTCGTCGAGGCGGACACCGCAAAAATGTCCGAAGATCGAGAGCTTGCGAAGCCGGGGGTGGGGAATCTTTGCGCCTTCCTGGTTGCCCGAGAAATTCGAGCGGCCGCTGGCATCGACGACGAAGCGCGCCCGGAGGGATTCCATCGTTTGATCAGGACGGCGGCATTCGACCCCGAAGCCACCCTTGGTCTCCGACAGACGAGTGACCTGCCAGCCTTGTCTCACGGAGGTTCCGGCGCGTTCGGAAGCCTGGAGGAGGAGATGGTCGAATCGCGACCTCTCAACCTGAAGCGCATCCTGATAGCGGTTGAAACGTCCGGCCCGAAAATCGAAAGCCGCTTTCTGGGCGCCATTGGAGGTGTGGAACTGGGCGCCCCACTTCCTGGGGAAGCCGGAGGCCACCAGCGTGTCCCAAACACCCAGTTCGTCGAAAATGCGGCGGTTGTAGGGCAGGAGCGATTCCCCGATGTGGAAGCGCGGGAACGGGTCTTTCTCCAGCAACACGACTCGTTTGCCCGCTTTGGAGAGGTAGTGAGCGGCCGTCGAGCCCGCAGGCCCCCCGCCGATCACGACGGCGTCAAATGGAGCGTCCTCCTGCACAAGCGTTCCGCTACAGGGCGTAGGGTTCGGACCGTCGTCCCTGAAATCGAAGCGCGTGGGTGAAGCCCGACCGTCTGGCCAACTCCACCGCGGCGGCCCAATCCATGCCCACTTCCCCGGGCGCGTGGGCGTCCGATCCAAAAACCAATCCGACCCCGATTTCGGCGGCCATGGCCAGGATGGCGGGGCTGGGGTACATCTCTTTGCAATCCTTCCGCAGGCCGGCGGTGTTGATTTCGATGGCCACGCCGGCTCGCTTGGCGGTTTCCAGGAAATGCCGGAAGAGCGGGGTGCAATCCTGCTCCGGGTAATAACAAAACTTTTTGCACAAATCGGCGTGGCCGATGAAGTCGAACAGGCCGGACGCGGCGGCCTGCGTCAGCCGGTTGATGTAGGCGCTCCAAACCTCGAACGGCGGGCGCTTCTTCCATTCCGAGAGCTTTTTCGGGTTGTCCAGGTCCCAAGAATCGGAAACGTAATGGACCGAACCGATCAGGTAATCCCACGGATGACGGGCGGCGATTTCGCGAATCCAATCCTCGTGACCCGGCAGATAATCGACTTCGAGGCCGAGGCGGATCCGGAAATCGGGATGATCGCGCTGAGCGCGGCGGACTTTTTCGACGTAGGGGTCGAGATCGTCCCGGCTCATGCGCCAATCGTCGAAATCATCCCGCATCATGGGGCTGTGGTCGGAGATTCCGATTTCCTCCAGGCCGGCCCGTTTGGCGCTCGCGGCGTACTCGGTGGGCTCGCCCACCGCGTGATGGCAAAGCGGGGTGTGCATGTGATAATCGGGAGGCACAGCCATGGGCGGCAGACTACCGGAGCCGTTGGGAAGGGCGCAACTCATGCGTTTTGCGGCCGTTCTCATTTTGCCTGGAGCAAAGTTTGGCGCGCACTCCGCTGCGCGCCGAGACCGGCTGTGTCCAAGAGCGGCGCGCAGCGGAGTGCGCGCCCTACCTGTCAAAATGAGAATGGCTGCATTTCTTCATCAAATATCTTGCAATCCTCTGCGGGGGGTGGGGTCCGCATTCACTAATCCTCCCGCAGGAACTCTTAAGGAAAGATGGAAGAGGGAGGTCTTCAGACGAAAACTGGCGTGCGCCTGCAGCGCTCAAAATTTGTCCGGCCCGGGCCGTGCTTAACCGGCCCGGCTGGCTCGGATCGGACTGGTCGTTACGCTGCTTCGCCCCTCCGCCTCGGATCCTCGCCTTCCCGCTTTCTTCCTATGAAATCCCTCGCTCTCCTCGCTTTCCTCTCCGTTTCCCTACCGGCTTTTGCCGCCCCCACAACCACCGAATCTCCACCCCAGCGAGTCCCTTACGACGCCAGCACTCCGGCCGGACCTCACCACCGCTTCCATCCCAATCCCATCCAGGATCCTGTCACCGGGCAGGAATTCATGGGTGGCTATGTGGAAATCGCGTCGGGCTTGAATTTTCGCACCGGCCAAGGCCAATGGCTTCCTACAATGGAGGAGTTTCAGATCGTCAACGGCCACGCCGTGGCTGCCTCCGGCCCTCACCAAGTCATCCTTTCCAACAACCCCAAGCAACCCGGCGCGGTCGATCTGCTCACGCCCGACGGCCATCGCTTGCGCGGACATGTGCTGGGCCTCAGCCTTTACAACCCCACCACCGGTGCCAGTGAACTCATCGCCGAGGTCCAGGATTGCGTCGGAGAATTGATCTCTCCCAACCAAGTTCAGTTTCATCGCGCCTTTGATACGATCGACGCGTCGATAAGATACACTTACAAATCCTCAGGACTTGAGCAGGACATCATCTTCCATGAACAGCCTTCCATTCCGATCGATTTCCAAGAACCGGGATGCCGAATCGAGGTGATGACCGAGTGGCTGGAGCTGCCGCCGGTCCAGAAGACGGTGCAGAAATTGAAGGAAGAGAAAGACGCGCAAAAACGCGCCGCCATAGTCGAACCCGATCTGGAAGATGAACACCTCGACTTTGGCGAGATGAGCATGGGACCCGGACGCGCGTTTGCCTTGGGTGCGCCTCGTCTGGCGGGATCCATCCCAGTTGCAAAGCGCTTGGTCAATATTGAGGGCAGAACCATTCTCTTCGAAGCCGTCGAGATCGAGTCCGCCCGGGAAGAACTGGAGAAACTCCCTCTGGTGCAAGCGTTTTGGCAGCGGCGATCCTTGGACCGAACCCCCTCACCCCAACTCCGCGCCCAAATCCCGCCCGCGCCCGAGCGCGATTCCATCGCCGTGGCCGGAAGGGCCGCACCCATTGAACAAGGCATCACCCGCCTGTTCGCCCAGAACAGTCCCGCCCCGGGCTTCGTGATCGACTGGGAGGTGGTGAGTTCCGTTTCGGGAATGCGGTTCAAGGGGTATTCCACCCCAGGTCAGGATGTCTGAGGCTGAGGATGCCCCTCTCTCCGGCTCTCGCCCCACTGGTGCCTCGCGGGGCGAGAGAGAAAACGGTCTGATGCCCGTGTTGCGCGAACGGCTGGGTTGGAGTCCCCAACCTCCATTGAGGCGTTTTAGGCGTGCAAGTCGTTGGCGTCAATGAAGGTGCGACGTTTTAAGGAAGGTTCAGACCCGGTGAGCTTTCTGGGGGCTCTAGCCCGGGTATTTCATACTGAGCTTGAATCCGCGACCGTACGCCGCGTGAGGGCACGCGGCCATAAGCATTAACCTAAGGGCTGGCAAGGATAGTTGCCATGCGACTCATCTGCATCAGGCGGTTTGGACGGATCACCCGCAACGCGCGCGCAATCGCCCGTCCGCGACGGAGGAATTTGCGGAGGCTCAGCGCCGGAGCGATCAC
>VHDF01000037.1 GCA_016871495.1 Verrucomicrobiota bacterium
ATTTGAGGTTAAAGGTGGTGCGAGTGCCGGAACGGGATGAAGGTGGGTAAAAGCAATTGAGAAGGGTGAAACTTCGGATCGAGACTGTGATGATATCCCCAATCACCGTGCCCTGCATGCCATCGCAGACGAGGGGAAATCGATCAGCTCGATCGCTACGCTCCAACGAGTGATTTCAACCTTGCTTCCACCACTTGCGGTTGTAATCCGAATTTGTCGGCGTTGCGTATTACGTCCTGAGCGTCTACGGGATACCAGCAGGGCTTCCGGAGAACGCTGAGTCCTGCCGCGTCGAGGGGGGCGATGGCTTGGGGGATGGCCGTTGCCAGTTCGGAGCGTAGAGTTTCCCACGCGCCCTGGGCCGCAGCTTGGCGGGAACGTTCGCAAAGCTCCCGGCATGCTCGAGAGAATTGCGGCTCTTTTCGCAGCAAGAAGGCTGTGGCTTTCTCGCTCACACCCAGACGCCAAGCCAGTTCCGAGTAACTCGCCGCTGCAAAATAGAGCAGGGCCATGCGCTTGAACGACGTGAAGTCGGGCAGCACTGCATAGAGCGCCGAAACCAAGTCTTCTGCAGAATCCAAATCCCGAAGAGTGTCTTCCTCGTAGTTTCTCAAACTGGCATCCCATTCATTCCCGTCACGTTCAGTCAGCAAGGACACGAGCCGGAGAATCCCCCACAAGGCCAGGGGAAACCCCGTGGAGAGCAAGGGATCGATGAACCCCGCCGCCGAGGGAAGCAGCGCCCAACCAGGCCCGACAACGCGACTCGCGCGATAGCCCACCTCCGGCATCCAATGCAAAGCCGTTTCCAGCCGCGAGCATGCGAAATCTTCGGCTATCCCCGGGAAGGTCTTCAAGAGTTCCGCCCAGGACTCCGGTCCAGGCCGCCATCCGTGCTTGCGTTTGGCTTGCCCGGTCCAGACGCCGCCCGCGCTCGTAAGGCGGTTGTTGAACCGCAGGATCCACACCCACCCCCCGTCGAAGAGGTGATGCACCGCGGCGTCATCCGGCGCATAAGGCGCTCCGGGTCCCGGCGGAAAGCGCTGGTCGATCCGTTCGACACCTGAAAAGTGCGCGAACACGGCCTGCGTCGCCGGCATCCAGCGCGGAGGAGACTCTTCGATTGGCAACAGCCGCGACAGCGCGCCGCGGGGACCCGTTGCATCGACGACGAAGCCTGCGGTGCAAGACTGGTCATGGCCTTCGTGAGACCATCGCAAGCGCGAGCGCGAAGCATCAAGCTCCACCGATTGCAGAGCACATCGATCCGAGTAGTGGACACCGCACGAGACCGCGAGCCGGGCGGACCAAGCGTCGAAATCTGGACGATACCAATGCGTGTCCGCCACTTCGTCGTTGGGGCTCGCGGCGACAAGCATCTCGTTTTCACGCAAGGTCCCCGGTTCGAATTTCTGACCCGGGCGATGATGATAAAAAGTAAAGCCGCGCTTTAGTCCGCAACCTACCTCGGGATGATGCCGCTGCCAGGTGCCCCATTGGGTGAACGGGATCAGTTCAGGCAGATCGAACCGCCGTCCGACCTCCTCCAGGAGCAGATTGGCCAGCGGGGTGGAGGATTCGCCGATGGCGAATCGCGGATGCCGGCC
Organism: Verrucomicrobiota bacterium; assembly: GCA_016871495.1. Taxonomy (NCBI): domain Bacteria; kingdom Pseudomonadati; phylum Verrucomicrobiota; species Verrucomicrobiota bacterium. Next base: position 1,608 of record VHDF01000037.1, read on the forward strand.
CTTCTCGAGCAACAGCACTCGCCGGCCGCGCCGCGCCAGTGCCGACGCGAGGATGGATCCGCCGAAACCCGCGCCCAGCACCACGACGTCGAAGTCTGTTTGCCGCGAAGCTCTCATGTCACTCCCTCGGAAAGTCCGCCGAGGCGTCGCACTTGGGACAAAGCACCGGAGCGCTCGTCCTCTGTGTTCGATTCATGTTCTCGAGGTGCTGCCGGCGCGCCTCAAGGCAATGGTGGCAACGGCTGAATTCATCGAGGTTCCAAAGATCGGACAGGATCACCGCGGGGCGGAAGGTCTGGTTCAAAGCGTCCGACAGGCAGGTTTCGAGCAGAGGCAGAGAGGGTGGGGTGAACAGCCCTTGAGCTGCCAAGGATTCCATCGCGCCGTTGCCCGCCCGGGTTGGAATGAGTGTGACGACACGAGCTCCTTGCTCGACGGCATGGCGAACGGAACGCAGCGTCCATTTTCGCGTCATCGCGGCATCCATGAACGGCGGCTGCACCAGCAGGAAGGCGCGCAGATCCAGATCCTGCTGCTTGATCCAGTCCGCCGCGCGGTCGAAATCGCGCACTTCGAACCCTTTGTTCAAGCGATTCAACACATGCGGCTCGACGGTCTCCAGTCCCAGCGCCAGCTCCAGCCTTGGCCCCGATCGTTCGGCGTTCGGCGTGGTATTCGAGGGTTGAGCAGGAAGGGGCGGGGAGAAGCCTGATTTCAAGAGAGTTTTGAACTTGATTACGCCTGCGCCGACGAGCCTGGGGTGGCATTCGACCACGACCCGGTCAAAGTGTCGCACCTCCCGTGCGATCGTTTCCTGATCCGCGAGAGGGATGGCCCGCGGATCAAAGAAGCTGCCGGCATTGTAAAGTTTGACCCAGCATTCCGCCGGTGACGTGGAAATCCATTCCACAACCTCTGGACGGTTCAGGGCTTCATGGACCTGGCTGGAAACCCAACCCGAGGGAGTGGCCTCCGGGAAGGTGTGTTTCCACAAATCGCACATCGTGCAACGCCACGGACATTCGCGATTGATCAGAAAAATCGTAACGACCCTTGCTGCCTCCCGGCAGCCGTCGGGCTCAGTTTCAAGCAACACTTCCGCCCGGCCCATTCCTGGCCGGGGCCGGGACACGGCAGGACGCTGTGCGAGGACCCAGGCGTCCCTCTCTCTTTTCCCTTCGGGATAGATCAAGCGTAAAGCGCGAGGAACCGCTTCCGATAGTGCGCCTCTTCCGAGGGCAGTCTCGATCGCATGGTTTCTTTCCTCACAGCGCCATGTTGGAATCGCCGCTTCTCGAAGACGGGCATGGTCTTTCCTGTCCAGTGTTTCACCCCTCGGGCCACGATTTCGCCTTTGAGGCTATAAAGCGTTGGCACGTCGAATCCGGTCAAGGCAATGAAAGGGATCCCTTCCGCCACCTCGATGACAGCAGGCTGTGTGAATGGGCTGAATCCGTCGAAGCCGAAGTAGCGGCCCGGCGCGTAGGTCCTGGTATAACTCCGGCTCAGTCCACCCGAATAGGTCAGCGAATGTTTGATTTTCCCCACGCCCCAGCCTTCTTGGTACAGCATGAGGTTGTTGACCACGCTTCGAATGGTGAGTTCGGGGTTTTCCTCGATCGGATAATCCTTCAAGTTTTCGTCACCACCGTCGCCGTCCAGAAGATGCACCCAGTGGGGGTAGCGCTGGCGGATCCCCCGGCAGAGGGCGATGGCCATGCTGGCCGACTCGAGATCGAGCGGCTTGTAATCCTCCACGATGCGGATGGTTTCCGCGACGTCCAGCATTGCGAGATCGGCCTCGATCGGTTCCAGAAACATTCCTAAGTCCAGTGCCTCCAGGAAACGGCGCGCCTGATCGAGATCGGGGCCGTCCTCAAAACTCAGAGTGAATGCCTTGAGCCGCCCGGGATGCATGCCGAGTTTCTTCATGACGTGCAGCGTCATGAGAAAGACCGCCCCGCTATCGATGCCGCCCGAGAAGCAGACGCCGACCGGTTCTTTCTCTGGGATTTGTTCCAGCCGCATCCGCAGGATTTCGGCGAGCGCCCCAACGTATTCCCGCCCGATGGCGTCCAAATCCGGCGGCAAAACGTTCCGCCGCGGTGTGAAGAAGCGCGTGTAGCTCGGATCTGGGTCTGGACATCCCACCAGTTTGATTTCCACGACGTAGTGGGCTGGCACCATGCGGGTGTAGCTCGGGTGAAACTGTTCGTGTAATCCCTCCTTTTTCAACTGGGCGTGGATGGAATCGATGCGGTCCGCCACGATCAACGCCGGACCCTCGTGGCGTTTGGCCAGGAAGTAGCGCATCGGCCGGTCCAGGGAGCGGCACATGCGCACCGTTTTGCCGTCCCGGGCCAGCAGGGCGAAAGATCCCCCGATTGCCCGGACGGCTTCCGGGTCGCAGGACAGGACACGGGAACGGGCTTCGTCCTCGGTCATGTTGTGGATGTGGTTGAGGGCGGGATCCAGGAGATCCACCACGCGTTCGACGTATTCGTTCATAAGCAGAGCGGGATAGGGTCGGGAGCATCCGCGAATCGTGCGGTTTGTGGCAAGCCCACGGTGGTGAACCGCTCGATTCCATGGGCGGCATGGTAACCGGCAAGTTCCATTCGTGCCACTGTGCGATGCGATGTGACAGGCCGATAGCACCGTCGTGCTCCGGGGATGTTTCGCCGTCTGTCAAAAGGCCGCTGGCCTAGTCACTGAAGTCCGCGTAAGGTTGACACAACGATTCGCCACCCATGAAGGTTTCACTCGCATACGGACAAGGCCACCTCGACGTGGATCTCCCTGACGGACGCACGACCGTGATTGAACCGCGTTCTGCTCCGGGGTTGGCGGATGAACGCGCTGCGATTCACGACGCCCTCGGCTCTCCCATCGCCGCCAAGCCGTTGCGGGACTGGATCAAGCCCGGGGACAAGGTCTGTATCGCCTTTACCGACATCACGCGTGCCACGCCCAATCATCGTTTGATTCCCTGGCTGCTCGAACACCTGGATGGGATCCCTCGCGAGAACATCACGCTGCTGAACCAGCTCGGCACTCATCGACCCAACACTCAGGCCGAGCTCGAGAAAATGCTCACCCCGGAAGTGGTGAGGAACTACCGCGTGCTCAACCATGAACCTGAGAACCCCGGCGAACTGGCCGCCTTTGGTGTCACTCGCGGAGGCGTGCCCGCTCTCATCAACAAACACCTGGCCACGGCGGACGTGAGGATCATCACCGGATTCATCGAGCCCCATTTCTTCGCGGGGTTTAGCGGCGGACCGAAAGGGATCATGCCGGGCTGCGCGGGGCTTGAAACGGTGATGAGCAACCATGGCGTTCAGAACATCGGCGATCCGCGGGCGGCTTTTGGCATCCTCGACGGCAATCCGCTGTGGGAGGAGATTCGGGACATCGCCCTGCGCGTGGGGCCGAGTTTTCTCCTGAACGTTTCCCTCAACGAACAACGCCAGATTACGGGTGTCTTTGCGGGGGACCTCTTGAAGGCGCACCGGACGGGCGCTGAATTTGTCCGGGAATCCGCGATGCAGAAGGTCAAGGAACCTCACGAGGTTGTGGTCACCACCAACAGCGGATACCCGCTCGATCTCAATCTTTATCAGGGCGTCAAGGGGGCCAGCGCCGCCGCCCGCGTCGTGTGCGAGAAGGGCTTGATCATCCTGGCCTGCGAATGCCGTGAAGGCGTGCCGGATGGAAGTCCTCTCGACAAGCTGTTGCGCAGCGCTTCGAGCCCCGAGGAAATTCTGGCCATGCTGGCCACGCCCGGATTTGTCCGTCCTGAACAATGGCAGGCCCAGATTCAATCCCTGATCCAGCGCAAGGCCCGCCTTCTGGTGTACAGCTCGCTGCCGGATGAGGTCATTCGCCGATGCCACCTCGAACCGTGCCACGACATTGGAGCCGAAGTCAGGGCCCATTTGGATCGTGACAAGCCCGGCGCCCGCGTGGCCGTGCTTCCCCAAGGCCCGCTTACGATTCCGTATCTTGCCTAGCCTTTCCTTTCGCCCGCGTGGTGTGTTTGCGATGGGACGGGAAGCCGGATCAAGCGGGTATCCACCGCGCCGTCCAGATGGAACCGCGTTGCGGATCACCCAACCCTTTCGATGCGTAAACCCGGCTCAGGACTGCTCCGATTTTGATTCGCGCGAGGTGAGGTCCTGCACGGCCATCGTCGCGGCTTTGCCTTCGTGGAGCATGGCATGAACCTGATCGATGATGGGGGTTTCCACCGCGAGTTGGCGGGCCAGGTGAAACGCCGAGCGCGAGGTTGGGAACCCCTCGGTCACGTGGGTTGAGGTCCGGAGAATGGCGTCCACAGTTTCCCCTCGTCCGAGCCGCTCCCCAAAGGCGCGATTGCGGCTCAGTCTTGAAAAACAGGTCACGGTCAAGTCTCCCAGCCCACCCAGTCCGGCGAATGTTTCGGCCTGGGCTCCGCACGCGACGCCCAGGCGCCGGATCTCCACGATGGCCCGGGTGATCAGCGCGGCTTTGGAGTTGTCCCCGAAGCCCAATCCGTCGCAGACCCCGGCTGCGATGGCGACCACGTTCTTCAACGCGCCGCCCAATTCCACGCCTAATGGATCCGGGCTCGTGTAAACACGGAACGCCGGGCGATGAAACAAACGCTGGACCGCTTCCGCCGCGTCGCGATCGACGGATGCCGAAACCACTGCTGTCGGAATATCGCGGCCTACTTCCATGGCCAGGCTCGGTCCCGACAAGGCCACGGGTGATGCGAGGGGACAAAGCAGACGCATCACGCCGCACATCGTGAGTCCCGTTTCGTACTCGATGCCCTTGGTGACGCTTACGATGATGCCTTTGAAGTCGGACAACGCCAGGGCCACCGATCGCACGGCCTGGCTGGGAACGGCCACCACCATGAGTTCTGCCTCCCCGGCGACTCGTTCCAATTGGGACTCGAAGGCGCAAGGCTCCGGAATGGCGATGCCGGGCAAATGACGGACATTTTCGCGGCGGCGGGCCAGTTCCTCGATGTGCCCAGGGTCGTGTCCCCAGAGGATCACGGGGTTTCCGGCCAGGGCCAGGAGGCGTGCCAGCGCCGTTCCCCAAGCACCCGATCCCAAGACTCCGACTTTCACGGGCGAACCTCCGGGGTCGCTGCCTCCGTCTTTTTCGAGCCGAAGCGGTTCTCCGTGCCGTTGAGCAGACGTTGAATGTTGCCCCTGTGTTTGTAGATCGCGAGTCCTCCGATGGCAGCCAGGATCGCGGTCCAGCCCCAGCCGCGATTCATGAGCCAGGCCAGCAAAGGGAGGGCGGCGGCGGCGCAGATGGAGGCGAGTGAAACAAAGCGGGAAAGGGCGAAGACGACGGCGAAGATGCCGAGCGCCGCGAGAAAGACGGGAGTGATCAAGGCCCCGAGAACTCCCGCGGTGGTGGCGACTCCTTTGCCACCTTTGAAGTTCAGCCAGAAGGTGTAATTATGCCCCAGGATGGCCGCGAGGCCTCCTGCCAACGCGTGGCGAGAAGCGAGTTCCGGATCAGCCGATGCGGTGGAGATCCATGCCGCTGCCCAAGGCCCGGCGAAACAGGCGAGGACTCCTTTGGCGGCGTCCCCCAGAAGCACAAAAACACCGGCGGGTTTTCCGAGAATTCGAAAGACATTGGTGGCTCCGATGTTTCCGCTGCCGACTTTGCGAATATCGACGCCCTTGGCCAAACCCATCCAATAGCCCGTGGGAAGGGATCCCAGGAGGTAACCGGCGAGAACCGCCAGAAGATAACCGCTCACCGTCGCGAATCAGCGGCCTTCCAGCATTTGAGTGGGAAGGCCATGTTCCCAGCCTCGCGGGGAATTCCAGGGGCGGGTTGAAACCTGATTGTCCGTGCTGGCGCACCCGGTCATCCACAGGACCACGGCCAGCATTCCAATCATCCCCAAACCTCGTCGCGCGGCTCGCTTCATGGTCGACTCAACAATGTTGGGGGTGGGATGGGATTACAGCCCGGAGATGACGGCATCGCCTTCCACGACGTCCGACTGTTTCCATTCGGGGAGAATGTTGGCAATTGAGCGATCGGAGTGAACTTTGGTCAGGCGGACTTTGGCGACGAGTTTGCCCGCGCGATTCACCAGCATTTCGCCGCGTTCCTCGGCGCCCTGTTCGGAGCCGATGTTCAAGATGACGAAATCGTGTTTGGGATCGATGGCCACGATTTTGCCTTTCAACCCTGCGGGCAACGTGACTTTGGGTTCTTTGTCGCCTTCGAAAGCCGCCAATTTGCGCTGCAGAATGCGGGTGTTACGTTCCAAAATGGTGTTTTCGCCCGCGAGCGCCTCCTTTTCTTCCCGCGCGCTCTTGAGGTCGATCTTGAGTTGGTTGATCTGTTCGATGGTGACACTCGTGGCATTCCAGCGGGCCAAGCCGGCGCGAGCGGTTTCGCGTTCCTCGTTCGAGGTGATGAGGTTGTCGCTGACTTCCTTCAAGCGTCTGCGGGTGCTTTGCAAATCGTTGCTGGCCGTGCGGAATTCATCGGCGAGCTGATCCCGTTCGGCGACGAGCTTCTTTTGTTCGTCCAAAGCCTTCTTTTCGTTCTGCTTCGCGGTTCGCTCATTGCCTTCCGCCGTGGTTTTGGCCGCCGTGGCTTCTTCGAGCTGCTGGGTTTTCTCCTTAAATCCCGATCCGACAACGAGAAAGGCGATGACGAGCGCCCCAATATTCGAGAGGAGGCCGACGATCAAACAGGCTCTAAGCATTGGAAAATGATGGTTGGGTGTTGAACTGTGTTGGGCACACTACTCACGACCTCTTGGGGTGTCAACGTCTCACGCGGTTTTGACAAATCGCACACAAACCGGGCTCGGAACATCCACTTTATGGCCGGAAAAGCGCAAGGCACCCGTGCTTGGATCGATGGCCAGCACCGCGATGGTGTCGCTGCTCTGGTTCTCCGCCAACAAATAGGCTCCCGTCGGGTCGATCGCGAAATTTCGCGGGGTTTTGCCTTCCGTGGAGGCGTGGCCGGCCGGCTCCAGTCGGCCATCGGACCGGACGCGGAATCCGGCAATCGTGTGGTGTCCCCGATTCGATCCGTAAATAAACCTGCCGCTGGGATGCGCCACGATTTCGGCGGTCGAATACTCCGGCTTGAGAGGTTCGCCATCGGGCAAAGTGGAAAGCGTCTGGATCTCCCGCAGCGCCCCGGACTTGGCGTCATGTTCGAAAGCGGTGATGGTGCACACCATCTCATTAATGACGTAGGCGAAACGTCCGCCCGGATGGAACGTGAAATGGCGCGGACCCGATCCCGGCGCCACCGAGGCGGCGGCGGGCTGACTTGCTTTCAAGGTTCCGGCCTTGGCGTCCAGCCGGTAAATCAAGACTTTGTCCAGCCCCAGATCCGCCGCGTAGGCGAAGCGGTTGTTGGGCGAGACATTGATGGAATGGGCGTGGGGTTCCTTTTGGCGGTTGGGATTGGTGGAGGAACCTTGGTGTTGAATGAAACTCACCGCCTCGCTGAGTTCGCCGCCGGGGCCAATCTTGAATGAGGCGACGCTGCCCCCCCCGTAATTGGCCACGAGTACACAACGTCCCGTGCGATCGACGGTCAGATGGCAGGGACCCGGTCCGCCGGCGGAAACTTGATTGATGAGGGTCAGTTTTCCGTCCTTTCGATTGACGCGAAAGGCGCTGACGCCCCCCGCTTTCTTGCCTCGGAACTCGCCCATTTCGTTGACCGAGTAGAGCAGGGGTTTGCTGGGATGCACCGCGAGGAACGCCGGACTGGCGATTTCCGCCACCCAACCCACGGGTTCCAATACACCGTGCGAGGCGTCGAACCGGAAAGCGAAGATGCCTTTGCTTTTGCCGCCGGTGTAGGTGCCTACGTAGGCGAAGAACGAGCGACCCCGATGGCCGCTATGGGCTGCGAGGGGCGGGATCAAGGGGGCGGCACAAACTGCGGCGGTGGCTGCCGCGGCGCGGCGCAATGCCGCCCTGCGGGTGAGGGCTTCGAGCTTCATGCGATGATCCAACACCTTGTCTCCCTCGGATGCAACCCTTGCGTGGTGACGCCAAGGAGCGGTGCCTCCAGAGGATGTCGGTGACCGGGTTGTCGTGGTCACGCAGACCGCCCTGTTTGCTGTGGCGCAGGCTGCCCAGCCTGCGGGGCGACGAAGGGAACCCGGCGCGTGGAGAGCAGGGAAGGGCCTCGTTCTTCACCCGCCGGGCCGACGGGCCGTCGGCGATACGTCAGGCTGAGCAGCCTGCGCCACACGACAGACCCCTTTGGGATCCACGGGCCGAGGGGCGACTTCCCCTTCAATGCACGCGCCGGTCGAAGAGCAGTTCGCCCGGCGCCGGTTCGATGTGAACCGCGATGGAATCAGGGATGGAGGCCGCCTTCATGGCGCCGTTCGAGGCTCTTCGTACACATACAACGGTCAAACCGCCCCGTGCGGTTTCGACGGGTTCCGGGCCTCCAAGGCTGGAGAAGCGAAACAAATAGTCGATGGATTTGGAGCGCTTCTTGGCGACGAGCAACCGGACTTCCACCTCGTCCTCGAAGTGCAGGGGCGCGTGGAAATCGCACCAGGCGTGAACTCGCGGCCAGCCCACGGGAGGCTCGACCTGGCGGGTGACGATGGAAAAACCGAAGGAACGAAAGAAATCGTGCTCCGCCGTTTCCATGAATTTGAAATAGTTCGAGTAATGCATGATGCCCGCCATGTCGGTTTCCGAAAACTCGACACGGCGACGGATGCGATGTTCGAAGGGCATGGCTAGGAAAGGGCCGGGCTCAGCGGAGCACGTGGGGAGGGAGAGGACTTCGGTTGGGGAGCAATCCAGCGGACCAGCCGTTCCGCCATGGCGTCTTCCGTGAGGCAGCGCTCCGCGTAGGTTCGCCCCGATGCGCCGAGGCGGACGGCTTCCTCCGGACTGTTGATCAATCGCGCCAAGCCTTCGGCCAAGGATTCGGAGTTGCGCGGTTCGCACAAAACGCCTCCGCCCGAAGCCTCGATCAACTCCGGGAAAGAGGCGACCTTGGGTTGCACGACCGGCACCCCGGCGGCCCACGCCTCGGCCAGATAGAGTCCGAAAGCCTCCCCATAATGCGCGGGCACGGAAAATACGGAAAGCGATTCATAGAACCGAATTTTCGAGGCGCGATCGAGGTTGGGATGGAATTCCGCGCGATCGAGCAAGCCGGCTTCACCCAGTTTCCGCTTCTGTGCTTCCACGAACGCAGCATCGGAGGGTCCGTGGCTGCCGCCTATCTTGAGCCGGACATTCCCCATGCCTGCCCTGGTCTGAAGCCGGATGAAGGCTTCCACCAGAAGGTCGAGTCCTTTTTCCGGGCATTGCCTGGCGAAGAAGCCCACGACGGGAGGATTCCTGGGGTGGGGATTAGGATGATAGTCCTGGACATTGATGCCGTTGGCGATGATTTGAACACGGTCCGGCGGGAGGTTCATTCGCCGGGCCATGTGTTCGGCAAAGTACCGTGTGGGCGCCGCCAGATAATCGACTTCACGGATGCGCGAAGCGAGTTCGGTCCAGGCTTGGCTTCGAAAAGGTTCTGGCAGTCCGTCGAGGAAGGCGTCCTCGCCTTGCATCATGCAGTAGACGGGCGCATTGATTTCCGAGCGCAACCGCCGTGCCAGACCCACCAGCATGACGTTCGAGAGGCTGATGACATCGGGTTTGGGCTGGGTACGAAGCCAGGCGATCAGGGCGTCGAGTTCCGAGGCTTGAAAACCCTGTTCACCGCGCAGCATCGAGACGGTGAGGTCACCCACGTCGGCGGCTTGTGTTTTGGCCGCCTTGCCCGAGGCCCAGCGCAGCAAGGCCGGATGGCTCAACCAGCGGCGGGCGAAGGCGGGAAGATTTCGGAACCACGCGGAGCGTTGCTCCAAGTAAACGCTGATGCCACCGAAGAACACCGGGGTTCCCAAGCTTTGGTCCGGCGCGTCCAGGGTCATCGGCAGATACAATGGGATCAGCAAGGCTTGATGTCCCTGCCGACGCAAGGCGCCGGCGAGCGCGTTGTCGCGGAAACAGTTTCCGCAATACATCCCCCCCGCGCCCGGTGTGATCTGGACCCAGTTCACGGAAGGTCTTCGTTCTCCACGGTTGGCCCGCTCGGCGACGACTCCATCATGATCCTTTTCCAGTCCGATCGCGTGTGAGAGAGGTGGAGCCTAAGCGGCGACGCCGGTGGGTGTGGCTGCTTTTGGCATGCCGACGGGCAGGGCATCGGGGAGCGGGGCAAATTCCCGGATGACTTCCCAGAGCCTGGTGTAGTCTTTGTTGAGGTCCCCCGACAAGCAGTCGGTGATGTCACCGGCCATTTCGGGATAGCGCTCGGTGATGGTGCGGAAACTGAAGTCAGGATTGTAGAACGCGTACACCAGCTTCCGCATGTTCTCGATGCCTTCGCGCAAGGAAGCGGCGTAGGGAGCGAAGCGGCCCGGCGAGAAATCACGCGCGACGATGGCCTCATGGATCGCGTCGCCCGCCATGACCCCGCTCTTCAAGGCCAGCATCAATCCCGAGGAAAAAACCGGATCCAAGAAACAGTAGGCGTCCCCGGCCAGCAGCAACCCTTCACAACCGCAATGCCTCGAGTGAAAGGTGTATTCACTCGTGAGAAAATAAGGGCCGAACTGACGTCCAGACGACAAATGGTCTTCGATCCAGCGGTTTTGGCCCACCTCGCGCTTGAACATGTCTTCGGGAGACTTGACGCCTCCTCGCGTGAGGTAGTTGCCTTCGGCAACGACGCCGACGCTGACTTGATCGTTCTGTTGGGGAATGTACCAAAACCAGCCCCTGTCAGGAACGAACGCCACGGTCGTGGCGCCTTCATCCAGCCCGAGATCGCGCTGGGCTCCGCGGTAGTAGGTCCACACCGCGACTTTGTTCAAATAGGGATCGCGCATCCGCCAGCCGAGGCGGGCGGAGGCGAACGATTCCTTGCCGGAAGCATCGAGGGTGATGGGTGCCCGGAAGACCCGTGTTTCGCCCGAGGGCCCCTGGGTTTCCACACCCACGACGGCGTCGCCTTCCCTCAGGAGGGAGAGCACTTTGGTTTCCTCCACCACGACGGCGCCGCGACTGCGTGCGTGATTCGCGAGCATCTGATCGAACTCGGCGCGGGTGACCTGCCACGTCTGAGCCACCGTTTCGCGGTCATAGCGATTAAAGAAGTAGAATGGCTGTGAAGTCTTGCCGTTGGGGGCGACGAACTGGACGCTGTACTTCTTGACGAAGCAAGAGGACTTCATGCGGGAGATGAGCCCGAGCCGCTGCAAGGGATGAAAGGTAAACGGAATGAGCGACTCGCCGATGTGGTAGCGTGGAAACTTCTCGCGTTCCACCACCAGCACTCGATGGCCGTATTCCGCGAGCAGGGTGGCCGCGGCGCTGCCGGCAGGCCCTGCCCCGATGATGATCGCGTCCCAATGGGTTGAAAGTTCCTGATTCATGTGCGGGGAAAAATGACGGGGGGAAGGATTTCGACAATTTCCGAGAGTGGACGTTGCTGCGGATCCCAGTGGGTATTGCGGCGTCCATAGAGGGTGACCGCGCCGCTTAGTCCCAGCGCCTGGTTGATCACTTCGTCGGAGGTGACTTGGAGGAAGGCCTTTGGACGGCTCTGATGGGGGACTGCGCATTGGCGCAAGATGTGGCCCAGCGGGAGTCTTTCCTCCAGGATCAGACGGCGGGCTTCGGTCGAAAAGAAGTTGAGGTAGATTTTGATGGCTCCGAATTCGACGGGCTTTCCTGAATCCTTCAACCTCAGGACGACTTCGCGGAAATAAGTTTCACCGCGGATCTCCCGCCCCAGAACGCTCAACTCGACTTCCCCTCCATGGAATGCTTCCAGAGTGGGGGTCATGTCCGCGTCATGAACCAGCAGGCTTCGGGCGGGTTCCGGAATGCGCATGGGTTCGATGGGTTCGATGGGAGGCAGGGCCAGGCCGGCGCGCGCGTAAAAGTCGTCCAAGGGATGGGCGACCGGCAAGACGCGCGGAAGCGGGGTGGTGGTGGAGGGAGTCATGGCGCGGTCGCTCATGTGTAACGCGAGCCCAGATGCTGCGGCAGAAAGAATTCCTTGATCAAAACATCGACTTGCAACAAGGCACGCCGGTCGAGTCGGACCTGATCCGGTTCCAAGGTCAACCATCCTTCGGTCGCCAGACGCGCGAGCGGTTCGGCGAACCGCTGGCGGGGGTCTTCGCCAAATTTGCGGGTGAAATAATCGAAATTCAACGTGCCGAGTTTGATTTGGAGGATAAATTCCCGAATGAAGCGTTCTTGTGGGGTGGGGGTCAGAGCCCGGTAAACCGGCGTCTTGCCCGCATTCAGAGCCGCGAGGTAGGGTTCGAAGTCGTGCTGGTTTTGGTAATGCGTGCCTCCGATGTGTCCGAAGCTCGCAACACCGAGGGACAGGAGGTCGGCGCCGGCCCACAATTTGTCGCGATAGACGAAGCGTGTTTTCGCTTTGTCTTTCACGACGGTATAGGCGCTGCCCACCGCGTATCCCGCCTTTTCGAACTCCGAGAAGGCGTAATCCACCCAGGCCCGCTTGACCTCCCAATCGGCCACCGGCGCCGTGAGACGTCCCTCGGCCTTCATCTGCTTGAAGATGGTGGTGTTGTAGGGCACTTCCATCTGGTAAATGGTGACGCTGTCGGGATTCAGCGCGATGGCCTTTTCGACGCAGGTCTTCCAGTTCGCGTCGGTTTCCTCGACCATGCCCGCGATGAGGTCGATGTTAATCTGGGGAAAACCCAGCTCACGCGCGAAGCCGTAGGCGCGGGCGATTTCTTTGGACCGGTGGGCGCGTCCGTTGATTTCCAGGATGTGATCGTCGAAGTTCTCCACTCCGAGGCTCAAGCGCGTGACCCCGATCTCCCGCAATGCCTTGAGCTTGTGATCCGTCAATGTTCCCGGTTCGCACTCAAACGTCACTTCCTCTGCCTGATCCCACGGCAGTTGGGCTTTCATGCCCCGCGTCAGCCACAGCAATTGATCCACCGATAGATAACTCGGGGTGCCGCCTCCGAAATAGACGAATTTGGGGTGGCGCCCTCCCACAAAGGGTTGCCGCGCGTAATACTCCAACTCCTTCAAGGCGGCGTCCAGATAGGCGCGGATCTCGGACGAGTCTTTGTCCGTATAAACTTTGAAATAACAAAAATGGCAGCGTTTCCGGCAGAACGGAATGTGCAAGTAAACACCGAGTTCCGTGCCGGGCAAGGGCGGGCGCGCCAGCGCTGCTTCGAGTTCACCGATCGCGTCGGTTCGCCAGGAGCTGAACGGGGGATAGTTGGAGACAAAGTAGTTCCCCGCCTTGGTCTCTCTGGCCAGCGGCGGTGCGGGGGATGTCTGGGCGCTCATAGCAGGGTCAAGGTTTGGGTCCGAAACAATAGGTTGAACCATCGTCGCTCCCAATGACGACGCGTCCATGGGCCACCGCCGGGGAGCTGGTGACACCCTGTCCGATGTCATACTGCCAAAGCTCGCTGCCATCGGCGAGGGAGACGAGATAGACACGCCCATCCTCGGAACCGACCACCACTTTGCCGTCACAAATCACCGGGGAACTGTCCACCTTGCCCCGCGTGCCAAAAACCCACTTCGCCTCGCCCGTCGCGCGGTCCACGCAATGCAGGCGCTTGTCGCGTCCGCCAAACACGAGCCGGTCCGTGGTTACCGCGGGTGAAGAGAAGTAGGGAAAGGCGCGATCTCGATAGGACCAAAGGTTCGTCCCTTTCTCGAGGTCGACGCATTGAAAGACGTTTTCATAATTGCCGAAGTAAGCGCGTCCATTGATCAGGGCGGCGGATCCGGCCACGTAGGCCCCGGCGTCCCCTTCCTTGACTTTCTTGCCATCGGCGAGCCCGATGATATGAAGGATCGCGTCGCAGCCTCCGAACACGGTGCGTCCGCTGGCAATCGCCGGCGAGCCATTGATATAGTTGCCGGTTTCATAAACCCAGTTGCTTCGCCCGGTTTCGGCCCCCACGCAATGCAGTTTGAAGTCGTAGCTGCCGACCAGGATCCAGTCTTCTTTGGCGCCTTCCGCGCGGAACCAATTCGGTGCGCCGAGAATTTTGTCGTCCGTCTTGTATTTCCAAATCAAGGCTCCCGATTGGGCATCCAGGGCGTAAAGGATGCCATCACTGGAGCCTACGAACACGCGCCCCTGCCGCACGAGCGGTGAGGATTCGATTTCGGCTTGGGTGGTGAAGGACCATCGCTTGGCGCCGGTTTGGAAATTCAGCGCATAGATATTGCTGTCGCCGGAAGCGGTGAAAACCTGGCCTCCGACAATCGCGGGCGAGGCTTTGACGGGTCCGCCCGATGGATGGGTCCAGAGCAATTTGAGGGAACTGCTCAGTTTGCCGGAGGCAACCCCTTGCAGAGAAGGATGCCCTCTAAACATGGGCCAATCACCTGCATCCGTGGCCGTGGCGGGCGCATTTTGGGCGAGACTGAGCGTGAGCAGGGGGAGCCAGGCCAGGACGGCGAGGAAGGGTCTGGGCCGTCTGCCGAACCCCATGCACCAACGCTTCATCTTCCAGGCCATCATACCCTTTGAGTTTGGCTCAGGAAGGGAGGCGAGGCAAATAATTTATACCTATACGTATTAATTCCGTGCATCCCGAAGTTATCTGTCGTGGGGCGCAGGCTGCCCAGCCTGCCGTATCGCCGACGGCCCGGCGGCCCGGCGGGTGAAGAACGTGGCCCTTCCATGCTCTCCACCCGCCGGCTTCCCTTCGTCGCCCCGCAGGCTAGGCAGCCTGCGAAACAGCAGACAGGGCTGTCTGCGTGACCACGACAACCCGGTCACCGAAAACCTCTGGACGCACCGTCTGAATTCGGCGCCTTGCGCAAAGGCGCTGGCGGGTCGGAGGGCGGCGTGGACGAAGCCTCAACGCCTCAACACCGGCCCTGATCGAAGGGGAGTTTCGCGGTGCCGCGCGCCTGGAGGTGGCTGGAGATCCGGCCCCGAATTTCCCCGGCAGAAGGCCGTCAATTGGAGGGTTCGGTTCGAAGCATGGAGGCGCGTTCCTTGAGCCAAGGCAGGTCGCGATTGCCGTGAAAATACATGCCGAAGTGGCCTGGAAACGGCCGCTTTTCCGCGTGAAACTCCAGGGGATCCTTCCATTTCCGCGTTTCCACGTGGCCATCCGCGAAAGCAATCACGCCCGAACCGCGATGTTCCGACGAGGGAACGTGATAGTAGAGCCCTTCGAGGGCGCCCAGGTGGACCACGAAGGCGGAATGACAGAGGGTGGCCGGGTTTTGGTCCAGGAACGTGAAGATCTGCGACGGGCTGCCTTGGGAGAGTTCGGACATTTTATAGAAAGTCCAGTATCGCGAGCTGTTGAAGCTCGCGCTTGGGAACTGCCAGCCCAGATAAGCATTGAGGCTGTAACTTCGCGCGTGGGGATGCCAGCGGCCCTCGAGTTCGGCTTTGCCGCGATCCGCCGGGCATTTGTAGATCGCGGGGTCTTGCAGGTAGGCGCCGAAGGCCGCATGGGCCGGATTGACCAGCAAATCGGTGTTGGTCACGGCCCAGGGTTGCTGGTGGGTGGCGCCGACCACCCAGAGGCGTCCGCCGGCAAGGAAATCCGGCAGGCCGTATCCGTTGGGTGCCATGGTGTCTTGATGGTCGGCGGCGTAGAGTTGCCAGGTGAGGCCGAGTTGGCGGAGATTGCTGAGGCATTTGATCTTTTGGGCGCGTGCTTTGGCGCCCGACCAGGCGGGGAAGAGCAGTCCGGCCAGAATGGCGATGATGGCGATCACCACCAGAAGTTCGATCAAGGAGAATCCCAGGCGGGAGGATGAATGCAGGAAAGGCTTCCATCGAGCTTGCCGGGGTGCTTGAACGGCCGGGGAGAAACGCGGTGGTCGAATGAACGTGCCGCCGCTGATGCTGCCGGGATCCACCCGTCGGGGTGAAGAAGCGAGAGGATGCACCACAGGGAGTTCGGCGGGAGTTGAACGTTACGACCAGGAACCTATACCATCGAAGCTGCCTCCGCACAACCTTCCATTTGGATTGGTTTCCGTGGGCAAACTCTGATCCAAGGTAGCGCGTTCCTCGCAACCTTGGGCTGCGGGACGGAATCCCGCTGGGATTCCTGTCGGGACGAATCTGAGTTGCGTGACGTCGGTTGCGACGCACGAATCCAAAATCTCTGTCCCCAGCGAATTCCGCTGTCCCTAGCGAATTCCGCACGCCAAGAGCGATCGGGCCCGCTTCCCAGCAATTCTCATTTGGCCGGGTAGGGCGCGCACTCCGCTGCGCGCCGCTCTTGGAAACAGCCGGTCTCGGCGCGCAGCGGAGTGCGCGCCCTACCTTGCTCCAGGCAAAATGAGAACGGATGCGCACCTTCCGATGGGGTCGGCAGAGTGGCGCATCCACCCTGACGACGCGGTCGGTGGCAATGGCGGACGGACCGGGAAAGGTCGTCCTGCGGTGTTCATCATGGGCACGGTGCTTCCTCTGCGGGAAGCAACCGGAGATCTCTGTCCCCGAAGAACTCCCCCGCAGATCAGCCACAGCTCAAATGGCCCAACCACGTCGTCAGGCTGTCCACGATGAGGCGCCGTGAACGGCGTGCTCCGAAGGTCACGGCTTCATGTCGGGTTCAAACCTACAGCGGAATCACCGAAGTTCATGAAGCCAGCGAAGAGGGAGTTGGGGCAAGATTTGGATCATCTCCGAGATCGCTGTCCCCGAAGAACTTCTTCCTCTCCCTGCGAACCATGAGCGGGGAGAGGACCGAGGAGGGGTAGGCTGAGAATGCCCCTCTCTCCGGCTCTCTCCCCACTCGTGCCTCGCGTCCGAACGGCCTCTACATGAATTTCGGCATTACGGATAGCTTTCTGGGCAAACCTTGCAACGACACCCGCTCGGTGAAGATCTGCGTCGAATATTTTGATGACGCGGCCTTGAAGGACGTCGTGACTTTCGGCCCGGAGGCTTACGCCACGGACGCGCTGGGCGGGATTGGATTTTACCCGGCGGCCAGCCGCGAAAAACTGAAGGGGTCGGGGAAATGGCAGCGTCGATCGTGGATCGTGCCGGCGGTGAATCTGCGGGGTGTGAACACGGCTCCGCACACGGGCGGACCCCGCCTCGCTTTCGAAGGGGGGGCGGTTTTCGTCAGCCGGGTCGATCTCGCGGTGCTCCGTGAAGGCACCCACCCGCTGGCTGGGCAAGATCCGCTCGCCGATTGCTACACGGATCCGAACATCTGCCTGGGACTCTACGGTGACTATGCCGAGATGGATTTGGCGAAGGGTCTGTTGGACGGCCTGGCGCCGGGTTCCAGTGGCGGGGATCAGGAAATGATTCAAGAAGAAGCGGGGCCGGCCAATGATCGTCGTCCATCCATTCGCGCCGCGCTGGACGACGGTTCGCCCGCCTTCCGCCACATTTATCTGAATCTGGCGATCACGGACGAGAAGTTGGGTCCCAACAGCCAGCCCAACGCCAAGCTGGCGATCTGCATGACGTATTATGACGCGCCGGAACTGGCGGGGGCGAGTTTTCGTCCCGAGGTTTACCAATCCGAGCGCAATGGATTGGTGACCTTCGCGTTTACTCCTGGAAACATTGCGGTGGTGCTCGAAGGTTCCGGGACCTGGAAGGATGCTTATTTTGAACTGCCGGACGTGAAATTCAATGGGGTCAATCAAGGACCTCAGGCGGCTGCGCGCTTCGTGATGTCGGGCAAGATCCCCATCACCCGCGTGCGTTACGCGGTCATCCGCCCCTGCGGACCCAACGCCAACAAGAACCTGCTCGAAGGTTGCAAGCCGGTGACCGATGTGACGCTCGGCGCGGCGCGGACCGCGGGCGGACGCATTCGGCTGGCCTGGCCCGCCGGCGCAGGGGGATTCGTTCTGGCAGGAGACGGATTCGCTGTCGTCGCCGGCTTGGAAGCCTGTGGGGGGTAATCCCACCACGGAGGGCGCGCAGGCGGTGTTGGAAGTGAGCGCCACGGGTTCGGCCAAGTTTTACCGACTGGTGAAGCCCTAACTCAACCCCTTCGGCGGTTCAAAGATCGCCGCACAAACTTGGATCCAGGTGAGGCCGGATTCCTTTGCGGGATCCGGCCTTCCCTCTTGTCGGCCGTGCCAGCCGCGGCTTCCAGGTGAGAGCGTTACCGGAGGGCCTCGGTCTGTCTTCGAATCGATGCGGCAATGCGATCCTCGATGCCTTCCGCCCAACGGTGGGCTGGAAATCCATAAACATACATCGAAGTGTTGCCTTCGTATCCCCAACGCGGATTCGCCCGGGGCGGCATGTCCTCGCGCAGCACGCGTTCCGAGGGGATGTAGGCCATGACATCATTGCAATAGGCGGCGATCCAGGTGGATTCGCCGTGCTCCTTCTTGAATCGAAGGGCGTAATCCACCACGACCTCGCCGCCGAGGGCAAACCACCATTGGCGGGCGCCGAGTTTCCAGACTTGCACAGGATAGTCGTAATGCCGCGGAAAGGATCGTCCGGCCTCCAACTCGGCAAGCAACCGTGACGCCCAGCGGGTGGTCCCGCCGGCGGGTCCGGCAGACATTTGCTTGAGCTCCTCCCGAGTGGGGGCGGGTCCGAGCGGAAGAGGAATGGATTCCATGGAAGAACGAAGCTCTGGTTCGAGATTGTCTTGGGGTCCGAGAAGCGTCTCTTCCACCGCGGACGCGAGCATATTGCCGTAACGTTCGGCCAGGCGGAGTTCGCGGCGGGGCAGAGGATTTTGATCGGCTCCGCATCCCATGAAAAACATGGCCAGCGCGCCCGGGTGGCTTTTTTCCAGGGTGGATTGGGCGAAACCCGCGTAGTCCCCGCACCATTGATAAAAAGAAAGCGTGGTGTTGTGGCAGGCGTAGCCGAAGACGACGGCTTTCAAGACACCGCGAGGATCACGAACGCTGAGGACGGGGACCGCGTGATCGACGGGTCCTTTCAGAGCCTGGGTGGCGATCAGCGTGGGGACTTGTTCTTCGAGGTTGTTGCGCCGATTGATGGCGAAGCGGGTTTGGCCGGAACTGGCGAAGAGGGTGGCGGGGGCCAATCGCGAGAAAGCTTCCTTGACGGTGGACACGATGCGTTCCTCCAGTTGGTTCGAGTATTGCTCGATGCGGGCGATCTCAGGGCTGGCGATCGGGTAGGCGTCGTAGAGCGCTCGACGAAGGACGGGGCCGCAATGCGTGTGCGAGGCGTGAAGCATCATCTGGCGGGGTTCCAGATTCAGTTCGTGCTGCAGGCGTTTGGTGACGTTGGAGTGGATCGATTGCGGGATGCCCAAGGTGTCCGTCGAGAGAATGAGTCCACGCTGGGCGCGTTGGTCCTCGAGGGCGAGCGCTTTGATCCAGAGCGGCTGCGCGGTGCCTTGCGCGACATTGGTCCTCGCGCCGTAGCCGGCCATCCAGAGCGGTTGCTGGGGCGTGATGTCGAAGGCAGCGGTGCCTGCTTTCCAGTGCGGCTGAGCCGAGAGAGCGCCCAGGAAAATGAGCAGCAGCAAGGGGGCGGCGCGAAGGGGATGACGCATCTCAAGAGGACAGCATAGTTGCGTCGGAATGCCAATGTCGGACCGCGCTGGCTCAGCATTTCTCATTTTGACGGATCAAGGTAGGGCGCGCACTCCGCTGCGCGCCGAAACCGGGTGTTTCCAAAGGCGGCGCGCAAGGAGTGACGCGCCCTACCCACCTAAATGAGAACGGCTGGCGCTGGCTCTCGGGTGGATCCGCAAGGTGTTTGTCGGAACGCGACGGTGTTGACCGCCCGCCCGGGGATCGGGACAGCTTGATTCTGGGGTTGCGGGTGCACGGAGGGTTCCCACAAGATCGCCGCCCTATGTCGAGCCGGAAGCAGTATCCTTTTGATTTGATTGAGCCGAAGTGGCAGCGATTTTGGAGCGAGCAGGAGACGTTTCGGGCCTGGAATCCGGGCGAGGTTATTCCGGCGGAGCATCCGTTCGCAATCCGGCACGGGCTGGGGGGAAGGGCGCCGAGGTCCGGGGAGCTGCCGCGGAAGTTTTACATTCTCGACATGTTTCCATATCCCTCGGGCTCGGGGTTGCACGTGGGGCATCCGGAGGGTTACACGGCGACAGACATCCTTGCCCGCTATCGTCGGGCCGCGGGGTTGAATGTGTTGCATCCGATGGGTTGGGATGCCTTTGGGTTGCCGGCGGAGCAATATGCGATCAAGACGGGCCAGCATCCGCGCAAGACGACGGAGACCAACATCGCCACGTTCAAGCGGCAGATTCAGTCTTTGGGCTTCAGCTATGATTGGTCGCGGGAGGTGGACACGACGGATCCCGGCTATTTTCGATGGACGCAGTGGATTTTCAGCCGGATGTACAACGCCTGGTTCAACCCCGAGACGCGGAGGGCGGAGCCGATTTCGACGCTCCGTTATCCTGAAGGATGCGAGAGCGAACCTGAGCGCCGGGCCTTTCGTGATTCCCACCGGCTCGCCTATGTGACGGAAGCACCGGTTTGGTGGTGTGAAGCCCTTGGCACCGTGCTGGCCAACGAGGAAGTCGTGGATGGCCGGTCCGAGGTGGGCCAGCATCCCGTGGTGCGGAAGCCGATGCGGCAGTGGATGCTCCGGATCACGGCCTACGCGGAGCGGCTGTTGTCTGATCTCGAGACCATCGACTGGAGCCATTCGCTCAAAGAGATGCAACGGAATTGGATTGGGCGCAGCGAGGGGGCGGAAGTGGATTTCACGGTGGCGGGCGACCCACCTGGACGGGCTGGAGCGGAGGCCAGGATTCGGGTTTTTACGACACGTCCAGACACGTTGTTTGGCGCCACTTACATGGTCTTGTCGCCCGAGCACCGGCTGGTGGAGCGCATCACCACCGGGGAACGGAAGGCGGAGGTGGAGGCTTACCGGGCAGCCGTCGCGAAGAAATCGGATCTCGAAAGAACCGATTTGGCGAAGGAGAAGACGGGCGTGTTCACGGGAGCCTTCGCGAGGAATCCCGTGACGGGAAAGAACATACCCATCTGGATTGCGGATTACGTGCTGGCGACGTATGGCACCGGCGCCATCATGGCGGTGCCCGCTCATGACGAGCGCGATCTGGAATTCGCCCAAAAATTCAACCTGCCCATCGTGCAAGTGGTGGCACCCGCGGATCCCAAGGCCGAGTGGCGCGGTTACACGGCCGAAGGGACGGCGGTGCACTCCTCGAACGCGGAGATCGCCCTCGACGGATTGCCCACGGGTGAAGCGAAGCGTCTTATCACTCAATGGTTGGAATCGAAGGGGCTGGGCACGCGCACGGTCAACTACAAGCTGCGCGACTGGCTGTTCAGCCGCCAGCGTTATTGGGGCGAACCGTTTCCCATCGTCTGGAAGCAGGATGCCTCGGGAACCTTTCACGAGGGGATTGACGAGTCTCAACTTCCGCTGATGCCTCCGGCGTTGGATGATTACAAGCCCACTCCGGACGGCCAGCCGCCTTTGGCGCGGGCGGGGGACTGGGTCCGGCCGGCGGCGGGACTTGCGCGGGAAACGAATACCATGCCGCAATGGGCAGGCAGTTGTTGGTACTACCTCCGATATTTGGACGCGCGCAATGCGAAGCGGTTTGTCGGAGCGGACGCGGAGGGTTACTGGATGGGGCGCGAACCCGCCGGGGGTGGGGAACCGGGGATGAAGTCCGTGCCGGGCGTCGATCTTTATGTGGGCGGCACCGAGCACGCGGTGTTGCACCTGCTTTACTCACGCTTTTGGCACAAGGTGCTTTTTGACTTGGGATGGGTGAGCACGGCGGAGCCATTCCATAAGCTCGTGAATCAGGGACTTATCCTGGGTGAGGATGGCCAGAAGATGAGCAAAAGCCGCGGCAACGTGGTGAATCCGGACGACATTTTGGCGGAATTCGGCGCGGATGCGTTCCGGCTTTACGAAATGTTCATGGGTCCTTTGCAGGATTCGAAACCCTGGAGCACGAAGGGGGTTGAAGGGGTCTATCGTTTTCTGGGGCGGGTATGGCGGCTGATGGTGAATGAGAAGTCCGAAGACGCTTTCGAGCAGGCCCGAACCGCCGCGTCCGCGCCCGCTCATGCGGGTTTGCTGGATGCGATCCAACTCCATGAATCGATTCGCCCGGTCGAATCCACTCCGGCCCAGAAGAAAGCTCTGCATACCTGTGTGCGGAAGGTCACGGAAGACCTGGAAGGCCTGCGCTTCAACACGGCCATCTCGGCGATGATGGTGTTTGTGAACGAGGCCACTTCCTGGGAGACGCGTCCCATGGAGGTCATGAGGGTGTTTATCCAGTTGCTGGCGCCCTTCGCGCCGCATCTGAGCGAGGAAATGTGGCTCCGACTGCACGCCGATACTCCGGGCGTGGTGCCGAGCCTGACTTACGCGCCGTGGCCGAAATGGGATCCCGCTTGCCTCGTGGAAGACACGATCGAGATCCCGGTTCAAGTGAACGGCAAGCTGAGAGACGTCCTTCGTGTGCCAGTGGAGGCGACACGGGCCGAGATTGAAGCTGCGGCGAGGAATTCGGAGAAAGTCCGGATATTTCTCGAAGGCAAGGCCGTGCTCAAGGTGGTGGTGGTGCCCAAGAAGTTGGTCAACTTCGTCGTGGGATCCCCCTGAGGGACAGGGAAATTCGGAGGGGGGAGACCTCCTCGGTTTCGGGGAACTTCAGCTTCGGGAACACGAGGCGATGTAGCCCCACGCCATGCCGGTGACGAGGCCGACGACGTGGACGGTGTTGGCCACGTTCGGAATCCAGCCCACCATGCAAACCCCCAGCCAGATCAGCATCATATAGACCACGGGTGGATTGAGGAAATAGCCTGAAAAAGGGTCGTATTTGCCGCGAATCCAGACGTATCCGAGCATGCCATAAACCACCCCGGACATGCCGCCGAAACGCGGTCCGGAAATGAGGAACTGGCTGAGGTTGGAGATGGCCGCGACGACGAGGATGAAGAGCAGCAGGGTGGCGGCGCCTTCCTTGCGCTCGATGGCGCTGCCGAGGTCCACCAGCCACATCATGTTGAACAGAATGTGGAGGATCCCATAATGCAGGAAGATCGGAGTAAACAGCCGCCAGACTTGACCTTGCCGGATTTCGGTGAGGCCGAGCAGACGGTCCACCAAGGAGCCGATGGGATAGAACTGGGAGATGACAAGGCTGCGCACACCCATCTCGCCTTTGATTTGTTGGAGCACGTAAACCGCGACCGTGATGCCGAGCAGCGCCAGCGTAAGGGGGGCGAGGCTGCCTCGCGCGGCGCGACGCAGCGTTTCTTCGCGGGAATGGACTTTGCGCCGGTAGTTCTCCTCGGACTTTTCCTCTTCAGCGCGGCGTTCGGCGGCTTCCCGCACGATCCTCGGAAACTTCGGGTCCGCGGGATTGGAGAGGTAATCGTGGAGCAATTGCTGCCCTCGCAACACATGTTCCTCGGCATGAACCCAGACACTCCATTCCTCGCCGGATTCCTCCTCCACCTGGTTTTCGATTCCCTCGACGTAGAGGTAATCGCTCAACACCCTGGCTTTGGATTCGCCAACGATTTCACCGATTTTTCGCATGAATAATTTCGCGTTGCGCGGGGCCACATTACTGGCGCTGACCCGGTCAAGCCAACTGCAATTCGGGACCAGAGTCGTGGTCTGCGCGGATATCGTGGCCGGGGTGAGCCCAGTCGTTCTCATTTTGCCCCGGAGCGCGGCGGGGTCGTCCTTCGACGAGCCGCAGCACGTTGAAAAATCTGGAGTCTTCCGAATTGTCCGCGCGCTGCGGCTGGTTGCCGACCCAGCCGCGCTCCCCAAAATGAGACTTGCCGCGGTGCATCCCGATGTTGCCGGTGATGCAGGTAGGGCGCGTCCGTCCCGGCGCGCCGCCGGAGCATGATGTTTTGCATCCCGTGGGCGGCGGGCTGGGACGGACGCGCCCTACCAACAACATCGGGATACACGGGACTTGCCGGGGTGAGCCACGAAAAGCTTGTCTTGGCGGTGGGTTTTGAGATAAGTGATTGGTATCCAAATGAATCTCCCAAACCATGGCGTAGCGCTGACCCGCCAGCTTTCCGCGAAGGCGAGGCCCTTACCCTTCAACCCTCTAACCCTATGAAAATGATTCGCTCCTTTTCCGCTCCGAGCCTCTTCTCGCGCTCGCGGGCTTTCACGCTGATCGAACTTCTGGTGGTGATTGCCATCATTGCCATTCTCGCGGGCATGCTGCTGCCGGCCTTAAGCAAAGCCAAAAGCAAGGCGGGCGGCATCCGTTGCATGAGCAACAGCAAGCAGTTGGTGTTGGCGTGGACGCTGTATTCCGGCGATAACAACGAGCGGATTGTGCCGAACACATTCGACAATAATTCGTGGATCGACAACGCGTGGATCCTGAGCGGAGACCTGACGACCATGAGTCCGGACGCCACGAACCGGAACATCATCTCGCGCGGCAAGCTCTGGAACTACAACACTTCCTACGAGATTTACCAATGCCCGACGGATCCGCTCTGGCCGCCCAAGGCGCGCATCAAGCAGAAGCGGAACCGCAGTTACTCCATTCAAGGCCGCATGGGCGGCCCCAATCCCTTGTTCATCGATCTGCAGCCGAGCGCCAAGGTGAAGTCGCACCGAGCGTTTGACAAAGTCGCCCAGATCACCAATCCCGATCCCTCTGGCGCGCTGGTTTTCATCGACGAGAGCGAGTATGTGATCGACGACGGGTATTTCATCATCGACGCCTTCAGCACGACGACTTGGCAGAATTATCCCTCCTCGAGGCACAACAAGGCGGCGGGGATGTCGTTTGCCGACGGTCATGCCGAAGTGAAGCGCTGGATTGGCGAGAGCACGCCTCTATTCAAAAACACGGGCGGTTTTGTCCAGGTCAAGACCGACAAGGATCGCGCCGACCTCAGGTGGGTGGGCAGCAAGATCATTCTGGAGGATAAATAACGCCCCGTGCGAAGCCCGATCCCGCTGCTATGACCGCCCGATTCAACGATGCGCGGAGGTTATTAGGAGCTTCGGGGAGACGTTAGGTTGCCGCTGCGAGTCTTCCGGTCGCCGCGATCCTGGTTGTGGGAGAAGGCTTTCGCAATCCGCCACCGGGAACGCTGGGGCTGGGGCAGGCGGGGGCGAAGATCGCTCTGGTCGATGACGCGTCGGCGGCCTGGATCAACCCCGCCAACCTGGCCGGGCAAACGGAATCCGAGGCGCTGGTGGAAATGACGATGGTGCATTTCTCCGTGTAGTACGATTCGCCCGCGGGGGCGAGGAGCTCTACCGTCGAACCGTTCAAGCTGCTCCCTTCCCTCTTTGCCTCCATGCCGGTGGGTGAGGACAGGCGCTGGACCTTGGGACTCGGCTTGACCAGCCCGTTCGGGATCTCCAATGAATGGGAACAGGATGGGGCGTTCGCGGCGCCTTTCGGCTCTTTGCGTTATGCCGCACCTTACTTCGCGGAGTTGAAGACCGTGAATGCCCAGCCTACGCTGGCCTTTAAGCTGGGGGAACGCCTCGACATCGGGTTGGGCTTCAATGTGCTCTGGTCGGAATTGACCCTGAAACAGTATTATCCCTGGGCGATTTTTCCCGGAGGGACCGGCGCGGATCCGGATGGCATTGTGCGGTTGAAGGGGGATGGAGTGGGTTTCGGTGGAAACGTGGGATTGACCTGGCGTCCGGCGGATGATCACGCCTTGGGATTGACCTTTCGCTCGCCGATGAAAGTGGACTATTCGGGTTCGGCCACATTGGGCAACATGCCGGCGCGATGGAGCGCGGGCCGATGGACACTGAAGTGACGTTTCCGGCCATTGCCGGCGTCGGCTACGGCTTCAAGTGAGGCGAGCGCGTCCGGTTGGGTGTCGATTTCGAATGGATTCAGTTCTCACAATTCGACGAGTTGAATCTGGAGTTGGGAGCGAACGGAGCGTTGTTTCCCTCCACGCGGATTCCCCAGGATTGGCATAACACCTTCACGGCGGGAATCGGGGGCGACTGGGCGGTTTGCCCGCATTTCACGCTTCGGGCCAGTTATCAATTCTACAAGTCGCCGGTTCCGGATGGAGCCTTTTCGCCGACGATTCCGGACGCGCATCAGCAGGTATTCACCGTGGGCGGAACGTTTCATTTCGGAAGGCAAGAGTTGGGACTGGCTTACGGGGGGATCTTTTACGAGGACCGCGACATTACGGCGGCGATGAATCCCGCTTTCAACGGACGCTACCAGGTGCAGGTGCATCTTGCTTCCGCGAGTTACCGGTTTCGCTTTTGAAGCGGGGGCGGGGCGTCGTGGCGAGGTGCGCAAACGGGGAGCCACGCCGGGAGGGCTGCGTTCCACCGCAGCCCATCTTGATCACCCTCGGAAAACGTGGGACGGCGGTGGAACGCCGCCCTCCCGGAACCGAGGTGCATGGACACCTCGGAAGATCCGCATGCACGCCGTGGTTGTCCTGGGCAATCGTCCCCCAACAACGAAGTGATTCTGCTCGGTCTGCTGCGACTGGCTTTCAGCACCGTCGCGCTCCGAAGACGCCGGAGCGCGCGGACGGGGCGGAATACTCCCGATTTTTCAACGTGCTGCGGCGGGTCGAAGGACAACCCAGCCGCGCTCCGGGCAAAATGAGAACGACTGGGGGTGAGGTCTGTGCCTTGACATGGCCCGAATCGGACCAAAGGATCAGCGCCTCTGTTGACGCATATGAGTGTTCCTGGCGCCAAAATCTTGCTTGCGGTCTCGGGCCCGAAGGTGTGGGTGAAGGTGGTCGGCAAAGCCTCATTCTCGGTGAGCGTCGATCTCAAGACCGCCCTCCAATCCCTGGTTCAGCGTGGCCACACCGAATTTATCTTCGACCTGTCCGAGTGTCCGTTGATGGACAGCACGTTCATGGGGGTGATGGCGGGCTTTGGGATGGAACGGGCCGCCGGGGCGTTTCCCTGTCTGGTCAAGTTGGTCAATCCCGCCCCTCGCGTCGCGGATCTGCTCGAGAGCCTCGGAGTGGCCCACCTGTTCACGCTGGTGCGCGGCGAGGCTGTTCCGCCAGCTCCGGGGCCACTCCTGGAAGCCTCTTCGGCCGCGGCGAGCAAGACCGAGGTTTCCAAAACGTGTCTCGAGGCCCATGAGATCTTGATGTCCTTGAATCCCGCCAATGTCGCCAAGTTCAAGGACGTGGCGCAGTTTCTCGCGGAGGACATCCGACGGATGGAATCCGAGAAAAATCCTTAGTTGATCCAACGACTCTTTGCTTGACGACCATGACAACGCGATCCTCCCCCCTACCGGCCCGTCTGAAGTCCCTCCTCTTGCTCAGTTGCTTCTTGGGCGGCATCGGCCTAATGCATGCTGAGAATTGGCCGCGTTTTCGAGGTCCTTCCGGCCAGGGACTTTCGACGGAGAAGCGTCTGCCGCTGCATTGGAGCGCGACTTCCAATGTGGTTTGGAAAGTGGCGATTCCCGGGGAAGGCTGGTCTTCTCCGATTGTTTGGGGTAAGCGCGTGTTTGTGACGACGGTGACGGATCAATCCACGCGATGTCGTGTGCTGTGCCTGGACCGTGATTCGGGTGAGCTCATTTGGGACCGGACGGTCTTCGAGATCGTACCGCTGCGCAAGGAGAGCAAGAATTCCTATGCAACGCCCACCCCGGTGACGGATGGGAAGCGCGTTTATGCGGTATTCGGCGATGGGAGCATGGCCGCGTTGGATTTCAAAGGCGGCGTCGTTTGGACTAACCGTGAGATCTCCTTTTACAGTCGGCATGGCTTGGGAGCTTCGCCGGTGTTGCACGACGGGTTGTTGATCATGCCGTTCGACGGCAGCAACCGAGTCTTGAAGGCGGGCATCTGGCCGAACACCTCCGATGAAGAGCGGTTGGGCTGGCAGATTCCGTGGGACAAGGCCTTCATTGTGGCCGTGGACGCCCGCACGGGACGACGGATTTGGACGGCGTCTCGAGGCAAGTCACGCATCGCGCATGTGACCCCCAACATTCACGGGACCG
Organism: Verrucomicrobiota bacterium; assembly: GCA_016871495.1. Lineage (NCBI taxonomy): Bacteria > Pseudomonadati > Verrucomicrobiota > Verrucomicrobiota bacterium. The sequence goes on from VHDF01000037.1 coordinate 29,620, forward strand.
GTCGCAAGGCCGAATTGATCAGTCCCGCGGGAGATGTGATTCAAGGATTCGATCTCCGGACAGGAGAACGGTTGTGGACGGCCTACAGCCAGGGCGAAGGAGTGACGCCGAGCTTTGCCATGGGAGAAGGGCTTGTCTTTACCGCCTCGGGATTCGAGAAGACGACCATTCGCACGTTGCGGTTGGGCGGGCGTGGCGATGTGACTTCGACGCACGTGGCGTGGGAGCAGCGCCGGGGGGTGCCGTCACAGCCATCGCTCCTTTACCTTGCGCCCCATTTGCACAGCGTGACGGACGGCGGGGTTGCGCATTGTTATCAAGCGGCCTCGGGAGAGGTGATTTACGCCGAGCGCGTGGGGGGGAACTACTCGGCTTCGCCTGTGGCCGGCGCCGGACACATCTACTTTTTGAGTGAGAATGGCGAGACGGTTGTGATTCGCCAGGGTGCGGAATTCAGCGTCGTCGCCCGGAACGCGATTCAAGAGAAGACCCAGGCCAGCATGGCGGTTTCGAACGGGCGACTGTTCATCCGCACCGCGGGCAATCTCTACTGCATCGGCTCCAAGCACTGACCACGAGGCCGCGGTCGGCCCGCGAAAGGATCAGTAAACTGCCGCACGAAGTCCGGAGATTTCCCGAATTCGACGGGCCGCTCGAGTCAGCGAGCCCAACGGGAGATGGCCGCAGTGACCACGATGAGAAGGACGGGTGGCGGAATACACCTGAACCTCGGTGATCCGCGCCCCGGACTCCTTCAGTTCGTGCAAGGTGCGCCCCAGGGCTTGGATTTCCTCGCCCGACGGGCCGCGTCCGTCCAGGGATGGCATCATGGTTTGGATGACCACCGGGCGACGCTGCGAGATTCGTCGCACGGATTCGATCATGGCGGGGAATTCGCATGGGGCTCGGTTGATGCGCTGGAAATGTTCCGGGCTGCCGGCGTCCAGTTTGAGCCACACCTCGTCGCGCGGTCCGAACAAATCGAGCGCTTCAAGGCGGTCGCGCTCCTGTAATCCCGCTCCGTTGGTCAGCAGGACCAATTTGAAAAAGGGAAAACACCCGCCCGCCCTCAAATGAACGACAGTTTCGACCGCTTCGGTAAAATTTGGACAGAGCGTTGGCTCTCCGTCCCCGCTGATGGCCACCTGTTTGAGGGCCAGCATTTCCCGGGGCACATGCGCGTAGGCGGGCCGGGATTGAATGCGGCCGGACAGGACCAGATCGAGACCTTCGGAAAGTTCAAAGGAAAGCCTTTGGCTGTCCACCGAAATCTCCTCGGCTCCTTCACCGCCCCGGTCGATTTCGCAGTACACACAATCGTAATTGCAGACGCGCCTGGGGTTGAGATTCACTCCCAGCGAGAGTCCCCGGGCACGGGACGAAATGACCGCGTAAACGTAACGATGATTCAGTGGGTCGCGGGGACAACCGAACGCGGTGGAGGGTTTCACGGCATCTCGCCGCCTGGCCTCTGGAACATGAGCGGGTGCGGGTGAGGAGGCTTCAGCGAGCGAGGAACTCATGCTCATCCTCCCGCACCACCAGCACTGGGCACGGTGCGCGGCGAACCACGTTTTCCACTACGCTGCCCAGCAGGACATGCTTCAGACCGGTGCGTCCATGGGTTGAGATGACGATCAGGTCCGCGTCCAATTCTTTGGCAGTTTCGGTGATGACGCCGGTGGGTTGGCCGGTTCGGACGCGCAGCGTGAAGGGCACGCGGCCTCCGATTTCTTCCGACGCGAGCTTGGCCAGCTCCTTCTCGCCATGAGCGGACATGCTGGCTTGCAATTCGGTGTAGTCGGGCACCGCGAATTCGGAAGCCGCGTAAAGAGGCGCCACCGCGTAAAGCAGGGTGATGGCCGCCTCGTGTTCCTCCGCGAAAGGAACGGCATACCGCAGGGCCTTGCGGGAACACTCCGAAAAGTCCACCGGCACCAGCACCCTCTTGATGAGGAAGGCCGAGTTTGGCCGCGTCCGTTCGGCCGCGTTGATCATGGGCTCGTCTTTGCGGTTCAATTCGAGCACAACACCGCCAGCTTTTTTTCCCAGTTTGGCTTTCATGGCATGAATCAGGTTGAGGGTTTTCGAGTGGCGACAAAGTCTTTCTCCGATTCGCGGACCACCAGGACAGGGCAGGGAGCATGCCGCACCACACGTTCCGCCGTGCTCCCCAGGAACGCGTGCTTGATCCCGGTGTGCCCGTGGGTGGAAAGGATCACAAGGTCCGACTTCAAATCCCGGGCAGCCTCGGCGATTTCGTGATAGGCGGTTCCGAAGCGCACGGAGGCCCGCTCGATGAGGGCGGGCGGGATGCGGAGTTTCTTGGACGTGGTTGCCAGTGACTTCCTCGCCTCGGCGGCGGCGCGGTCGTTGTCCATGGACAAAGGAAATGCTCCCACGAAGTCGGGGGTGGCCAAGGGTTCGACGACATGCAGGAGGGCGATCTTGGCCCCGAGCAGCTTGGCCATCGGAACGGCGTAGGAGAGGGCCTTTATGGAACAGTCTGAAAAATCGACCGGCACCAGGATCGATTCCACCCTTCTCAACCGAGGGGTGCCGGCATTCCGGACCGGCTTGGAAACCTTGGAAGCAACTTTCTTTTTCATATACAGCCCAATCCTTTCATCGGTAGGAAAATGCCACTCTCGGGTCGTCCAGCCTACCCTGAGCTTGGGCAAAGCGAGCCCTTTATTGGTGTCGGAAAGACCAAGGCGGGTTGGGTCCGCCGTCGAATGCCGGTTCCCCACTTGGTCTCCACCGCATGAAGGTTGGAACAAGGCATTGGGGCGGTGAGTTCGTTTGAAGGACCGGCCGGGCTCGAGGCGAAATCACCTCTTTTGATCTCCATGCATCCGATTTCCGTCCGGCTTCGTTAAGGGTGTAGTAACAGGCCGCCTTTCAGGGCGGGCTCCGTTGTTTGATGCCGAACCATGACCTTGAACTCAACCCTGTCGAATCCCATGAAACATTTCCCACCTCCCTCGCCGTCGCGGCTGCTCGCCGCGTGTTGCACGCTGTCCGCGGCCTCCTTGTTCGCCTCCAGTCACCGCGAAGCGCCCGGGATCACCTCCACACCGAAACTGGATTGCTCCGACTTCTATTTCTTCAACAGTTACGAGTCCGGACGCGCGGACTATGTCACGGCGATCGCGAATTACATCCCGCTTCAAGACGCCTATGGCGGCCCCAACTACTTTTCTCCCGCAACTACGTTCGAGGGGCGCTACGAAATTCATTTCGATAACACCGCCGATGCGCGTGAGGATCTCACGTTTCAATTCCGGTTCACTCGCACGACCAAGGACATCGCCCTTCCCATCGGTCCGTCCGGCAGCCAAAAGCAAACGGCTGTTCCCTTGATCACCGTGGGACCCCTTTCCGCGGGCAACACGGCGAGTTTGAATGTGGAGGAATCCTTTGCCATCGACCTCATTACGGGGGACCGCCGCACGGGCGCCATCACCGTCATTTCGAACGCCGTCACCGGCGCCGCTGCCCTTCACCGATGGCGCCTTGGTGAACGCCACCATGTTCAGCGACAAGTTCCCTTACCTCCAGCCGCCTTTGGGGGGGGCACCCAACGATCAGACCCTGAACATTATCCTTCAATCGGCGGCCCGGGTGGAGGGGCCGTATCGTCCGACCTCGGCCTCGTTCGACACGGCTTCGAAGGCACTGAGCGCCTCCGCTCCCGATGCGGGCGCTGGTTTCTTCCGGCTCCTGTCGGACGGACGGGTGAAGTTTGATTCCATCCGCGTGGTGGAGGGTGTCATCAATCTCGGAATCGGATCCGAATAGTCCTTCCACGGCAAGCTGCGCTCACGCTTGTATTGCGAACCTGGAATCGATCATGAAACGTTTCCACCCACTTGGAGCCGCGGGGCTTCGGTTCCGCGGCGCGGTTCGAACCGCGTTCCTCGCGGGTTGCGTTTGGCACCTGATGATCCCGGGTTGGGCGGAACAAACGAGCTCACTTCCGTTCATCCCGAAGGAGGACTCCGTTGTTCTGGCACACCGGCCGCCCCGGTTGGTTCCATCACAGGAGGTGGAGCTGGAACAAGCACGCAAGGCCTTTCGAGAACAACCGGACGATTCCGCCAAGGCCCTGGCCCTCGCGGCGGTCTTGATGCAGAAAGGCCGGACCTGGGCGATCCGCGATTTGTCGGCCAAGCCCAGGCTGTATTGCATCCCTGGTTGTCGCAGGCTGCTCCTTCGCCGGAAATGCTCCTCTTCCGCGCGGACGTCTCCCAATTCCTGCACGATTTCGAATCGGCGCTGAAGGACTTGGACGCGGTGTTGCGAACCCATCCGCGCCGCGCCCAGGCCTGGCTGATGCGTGCCAATATCCTGCAAGTGCAGGGTCAATACGCGGAGGCCCGGGCGGCCGCCGTCCGACTCGTGACCGTTGCGCCCCAGTTGATTTCGGTGGGATGCGCATCCGGACTGGCGGCGGTGACGGGCTCGGCTCGTCAAGGCTATGCGGTCTTGGAGGAGACCTTGACACGATCCAGCCTGGCGCCGGCGAGTGAACGACGCTGGGCCCACACGATCCTGGCCGAAACCGCCGCGTCCTTGGAACAAACCTTCGACGCGGAGCGACACTTCAGAGCGGCACTCGAACTCGAGCCTCAACATGCCTACACCCTGGCCGCGTACGCCGACTTCCTGATGGATCAGGATCGTCCGATGGATGTGGTTCGATCGCTGCGGGGAAAAGACGGGCCCGAGTCCGTGTTGCTCCGGCTTGCCTGGGCTGAACGGACGATATCGCCTCAGGGCGGAAGCTGGCGCGAGCTTGCTGCAAGATTGCGCGGCCGGTTGGAGAGCACGGACAGCCGGGGCGAACCTTTGCATCGGCGGGAGTACGCGATGTTGCTGCTTCGTGTCCTGGGTCAACCGCGCTTGGCCCTTTCAGAAGCGAAGCTCAACTGGGAAACTCAAAAAGAACTCGCCGACGCCCGGATCCTGCTGGAGGCCGCGGCCGCCTTGGGGGACTCGGAATCCGCCCGACCGGTGCTGAACTGGATGACGGCGACCCGGATCGAAGATGTCCGACTCCACTCCCTGGCTCGCCGGCATGGGAGCGCGACACTCTGACTCTGGTGGAGGAATGCGATGACTCTATATTTCAAGCCACGAGGCGGACGGCGGTTTTTGGGAGCAGGGTTGTTGCGAGGGTGTGGATGGCGGTCTGGGACAGGCCGGACCTCGCCGTGGACCCTTGGGAAATGCATGCCGCGGTTTGGTTTTCTACTTGTATGGTTGTGCTGCGGATCATTTTCGGCCGGAGCCCATACCGCGAGTGATAGTTTTTTGGAATTGCGCCATGCTGGATCTGAATTGCAAGGGCGGTGGGATTTGCCGCTGCGGGATCTGGAATTGGCCTTGGGCCTGGACCTCAATCAGGATGGCGTTATTACGTGGGGCGAACTCAAAGCCCGGGCTGGGGCGGTTACCACCTACGCGCTGGCACGGCTGAGCATGGACGCGGGTGAGGTCACGCTCGCACCCGAGCCGGAGGATCTGATGGTCTCGTCGCGCATGGGGACTTCCTATGCGGTCGTGCGATTTCGATGCCGAGGCGTGCCGGAAGGTGAATCGCTCAAAGTGCGGTATGGACTCTTTTTCGACCTCGACCGGCAGCATCACGGTTTTCTGACCTATCATCGGAGTTCGGGTGAGGTCGAGACCGCGGAATTCAGTCCTGCTCGCGCCGCCCATGAGTTGTCGTCAGCTCCGACTTCCGCCAGCGCGGTCGTTTCGCGGTTTTGCGCGGAAGGAATTCGTCACATTTGGGTGGGATACGATCATATTTTGTTTCTGGGCGCTTTGCTGCTTTCGGGAGTGTTGTTGCGGGGGGAGCGTGGCGGGGTGGTGGGAGTCACCCGTGGGCGCGAATCCCTTTGGAGTGTGCTCAAGGTGGTGACGGCGTTCACGCTGGCTCATTCCATCACCCTGAGTTTGGCGGCCCTGGGTTGGGTAGTTTTTCCTCCCCGCTTGGTGGAGATCGCGATCGCGGCCTCGGTGGTGGTGGCTGCGGCCAACAATGTGGCGGGTTGGATGCCAGCCCGAGGCTGGCTCATCGCCTTCGCGTTTGGATTGATCCATGGTTTCGGATTTGCGTCGGTGTTGTCTGAATTGGGATTGCCGCGGGGATCCATGGCGCTGGCCCTGGCCTCATTCAATGTGGGAGTTGAATTGGGCCAGGCCGCCATCGCCGCCGTCTTTTTGCTCCTGGCTCTGGCCTTCAAGCAGTCCTGGTTTTTCCAGCCCGCCGCCATGCGCTACGGTTCGGTGGTCATCGCCTTGTTTGGAATAACCTGGATGGCGGAACGGATTTGCGATCGTTCCTTTCTGCCGTTCTAGCCGGAAATGCTTGCCCGTTCCGCGATTGGGAATGTCCAAGCTGACCCGCCGGGCGCCAGCGTGAGGAGATCGCCGCGGGCGGTTTGAGAAGGGGGAAACGCCATGAACGTTGCGCTCCGACAACGTGCGGATGGGCCGGTCTGGCGGCAGCCGAGAAATCCGGACTGGCCAGTCCGCCGCAGATCTGTCATCGACGCCTTTCATGAGCCCGGATTCAGTGGATCCCCAAACCCAGGCCCCGGCACCGGGGACAACCCTGCAGACAGCGCTGTCTTGGGAAGAGGTGTTGCGAAATCGACGTTCCCGACGATTCTGCCTCGGCATGTCGATGGAAGGCGGGCCGCTGGCGTATCGCAGCATGTATCCACCGAGGCCCCTGACCGAAATGGAAACAGGCGCCCTGGCATTTGCCGCCTGCGGCATCACCGGTCACGCGTTGATCGATCTTCGTTTTGACGCCGGGCATGGCGGGAACATTGTTGCGGGCGCCCTTGGACGCACGATTGCGAGCGGCGACGCCATTCATACTTCGGGGCTCGCCGTGATCGACGACCAGGCGACATGGTATGTGAAACGGCCCCAGGATTTGGCTCCGGACGCTGTCCGCAAGGCCATCGAACTCGGACGCCGCGGAGATCACGCGGGTTTCTTCACGCTTGCGAGAGTGAAGCTGCGCGATGGTCGGGCGGCTCCCCGGCTGGACCCGATTTACAACATTCGGGTGAATCAGTGGTCACTCTACCGGCCTGGCACGACCCATTTTCCTGCCCTTGAGCGAGTTGTCGTTTCTCTACATCAACGGCTTGTTGGAGATTCTCAACGAAGATACCGGGGCGTTCATCGTGGACGAGCGAGCCTTGTTTCGACCGGCTGGACTGGCCGCCTTTGGGCGCAGCCGAGGGGGGCATCTCGAGGATGATCCGCGTCTCGGCCGGACGGTCACGGTTCAGCGTGTTGAGTCCATGGTGGCCGAGTTCGCGGCGATCGAGCAGGGCATGATGTTGCAGAATCTCGGATTGATGGCGGAAGCGATGGGATTGGGTGGATTCCCCAATTTTGCCAATCACGAATATGCCTGGTTCGAGTCCTTGGGTTTTCGCATGAGTTCCATGAGGGCCTCGCGGTATCTGTCGATGCCGGGGTGGGTGGGAATGCTCTTGAGTTGGACGGGCCGCGACGTGCCGGTTCCTTTGCCGCTGGGGCTTCAGGTGGAAGAACACTGGCTCATGCGAGCGTAGTGTCCACCGATCTTTCCTTCGATGCGGGACGCGGTTTTGTCGGTGGTGGAAGCGAAGTTTGGTGCGAGCGGCGTGTTTCGCGATTCACTCTCCGGGCATGCGTGGAAGGACGTGCAGTTGCAAAAGGCGGTGCCGGGGCTTTCCGAGCGTGCGATTGAAGCGACCGTCGCCTATTGCGAATACGTGTGGAAGCGTTATGGACGTTTCCCGGCGACGCTGCCGCCTTTTCGCACCACCGTAGGATTCCAGGCCTGCCACCTGGACGCCGAATTCTACGACCGTTTTTATCGCCCGGAGGCCCTGAGCCCGGCTCATCGCGCCGATTTTGAGCGATGTCGCGGTGCTGGATCTTAAACCTGGAGACGGGAATTGATCCGCATCATCTTTCGGCAGGTCTTTGACACTCAAACTTTTGCGCATCTCGACGCTGCTCAACTGCCGTTTCCAGCCAAAAAACTCCGCCGGGCCGAGGTGCGGAGCGGTGAGTAACTTCACCATCAAGTCAGTCGGGAGGATGAAAGGACCAAGCCCTGCGGACCTACTTCATTCCCAACGCGGCCAGGTTTTCGAGACTCACGACGGCGATCAGGGTGCAGCCGTCTTCGGACCAATTCACACCATGCGCGGTGCCCGGTCCTGCCCGGTGGAAGTCTCCCGGTCGCAGGAGACGGTCCCCAACGTGTAAATCACCGGTCAGCATGTAAAGACTCTCTGGACCGGCGTGAGCATGCGCCGGAAAATGAGTGCCAGCTTCCAATCGCCCGAGGACCACGGCGTAACCGCGAGCCTGTTCAAGTGACAGCACCTTGATGAAGGCGCCCGGAACGGCCAGTGGACGCCATTCTCCCTGACCTGAAGGGAGATAATGGAATTCGAGTGAGGTGTCTGGCGTTGGCTCGATTTGGGTGTGAAGTGAAGGGGGACGTCCCGACAAGTTCTTCAGCAGACGAGCCTTGAATTCAGGGCGCGGCTCTCGAACCTGCGACTTGGCGAGACCCATGACCAACGCGGCTTCGCGGAAGGCGGCGGACTCACGCGCCCATTCCTGATCTCCAGCTTCGCGGAGTCGCCGGCACTCTTCGGCGTCGGCTGCATCCAACGCGCCGAGCGCGGCCAAGGCTGCCAGCTCCGATTTTCGTTCTAAGCTCATGGTGCTCATCGACTTCGGTTGGGGCGGTGAACTATCCCGTCCACGAAGTCCTCGAATACTATCATATAGAACCTGATTTCGCCCATCAAACTCTGCCTTCCAAGAAATCTCTCAACCGTGCCATGCCGCGGCGAATTCGCGCCTTGATCGTGCCGAGGGGTTCGCCGGTAGCGGCGGCAATCTCGGTTTGTGAGAGTCCGCGAAAAAAGGCCATTTCGATCGCCGCGAGTTGCTCCGGCGGCAACTCATCCAGCATTTTCCTGACCGTTAAAGCGCGTTCGGCCAGTTGCATCTCGCGGTCCGCCAGAGGGGTGGCGCCGGGTCCACGGACCTCGAACTCCGCGGTGGCTTCGCGCTTCGTTTTTTCCCTGCGCAGGGAGGACCTCAGGGAATCGATGGCCTTGTTGCGGGTGAGAGCCGCTGCCCAGGCGAGCGCACTGCCGTAGCGAGGATCATAAAGCCGCGCTTTGTCCCAGATCTGAAGCATCGCCTCCTGCAAGACATCCTCGGCGGCTGCTTCATCCCGAACGATCGACAACACAATACCCAAGAGAAACTTGGCGTTCCGATCGTAGAAGGACTCGAAAACCTGGAGATCACCCAATGCGATGCGGTGGAGCACTTCCGCATCCTGGTCCTTGGAGAATCCTAGGTTTTCTTTGGGCTCCATAGCATGACCTACGGAACTCGCGAGCGCGGCCTTCCCGAGCGCGGGTGGAGGTAAGCCTCTTGCCGCGTGCCCCGCCTCCCGTTTGAGGTCATGCGGGCAAGGGCAGATCGCCGAGCCGCGGAATCGCACGTCGATGACAGTCGATGAACAGTCAAGTTTTCCAAAAATTGGGTAAGTGTCCTGCCTGAAAAGCCCTGCCTCAGGCAGGTCCATCAGGCAAGTCCGGCGCCAAACCGCGCCGTCTACATCAACCAGGCCCGGCTCTGACAAGCTTGCGTCCCGGTCCAGCCCAATCCGTTCATTTTGCATGTTGTTGACTTCTGGAGCCGGACTGATCACACCCGCAGCGCGGGGTCCTATCCTCCGACTCGTGGCCGGAGCCCTATCCAACCAACGGTGCACGGGATCAATCGGACGCAGCGCGCGAAAAAAAGTTCGGGGAAGTCTCATTTTGGGGAGCGCGGCTGTGTCGAAGATCAGCTGCAGCGCGCGGACAGGTCGGAATTCTCCAGGTTTTTCAACGTGCTGCGGCGGGTCGAAGGACAACTCAGCCGCGCTCCGGGACAAAATGAGAACGACGGCGAAAGAAAGAGTGCTTCCTGACTGTCACCTCAATGCAACGGAATATCTGTTGGCCCTCCGGGCTGGGTCATCCTCCTATTCCACCGAAAACAGCGAAGAACCATTCATCAAGGCCAATTAATGTTTTGAGGTCTAACCCTTTGCAACCGACGTCACGTAACTCAAACTCGTCCCTCCAGGAATCCCACCGGGATTCCGTCCCAAAGCCCAAGGTTGCGAGGAACGAGCTACCTTGGGTCACGGTTCGCCAATGGAAACCAACCCCAACGGGGTTGCGACGAAAACCTATTTCCGATTGGCGGGGTAAAGCCACAACCGCGTTGCGGTTGAATTCATTTCCAAACAGCGACCCAAGGTAGCTCGTTCCTCGCAACCTTGGGCTGGAGGACACAATCCCTTTGGGATTGAAGGCGAGACTGCGCGCCTCCACAGAAACGATTCTTCCGACCTCCGCCTCATCGGTCGCCAAGTGGGCGCGACCTGATTCCGCGCCAGGTCAGGAGTTCTGAGACTTTTATTGAGTGGAACCGGCCAGATAGTGCATTCACAGGTTGTCGGTGATGCGCGCGGCAGCGCCGGGGCGCGGCGTTCACGCCGCTTCAAGGAGTCTCTTCAAAGGGGCATGGCATGTTCAACGGGCAAGGGTGCTGCCAAGGCGAAGGCATCCACCCTTGGCGGGCCATGGAACAGGAGGAGATCGCCGCGGTCGATTGGCGCGAGCGGAAGCGCCGTGAACGGCGCGCCCCGACAACCAGCGGATGCACCGCCGCTAGACTTGCAAAACCGCTTGCTTTGCCCCGGCATGTCGATGAGACTCACTTCACGTTTCCATGAGAGCTCCTCCTGCGAGGCATGTATTGTGTCTTTGAAGGTTGTAAAGCGGTTGACCGGTCATGGTTGCCCGAAGGTTGAGTGTGCAACCGAAGCGGATGCAGTCGACGGGCAAAACGTGACGGTGTTGCGACGCGGGAGTTCGATGGAAAACGGTCCTAATCGACAATAACCCAACAGCGATAATGAGAAGTCTATCGAGAAACAAGATCACCGGAACAAGTTGGCCGCTAGCCATGAGTCTGGCCGCGATGGGAATCGTAGCCGGGCAAGCCGCAAATTTTACATCGAACTTTGCCAATGACCCTGGAGGCACGCCCTTAGGCGTGGCGGAAGTCGAAGATGGGGTTTTGAAGTTGACCGACCTGGGAGATTTGCCCCCGGCCGATCCGCCTAAACCCCTTCCTCAGAACGGATCCTATATTCTTCCCGACTTCAACTCGGGCGCGCGGATCCAAAGTTTCAACGCCAAGTTCAAGGCTGCGGTGGGCGGCGGAACTTCGCTGGGCGCCCAAGGGTTCAGCTTCGTGCTGGGGGGCGATCTGGGCGTTGATGGCCGCACCTTCCGAGAAGGTGGTGGCGACTCCAAAGGGCTCGTCATTTCCTTCGACACGATCGACAACGACGGGAGCAGCAACGCCGAAGGCAATTTGCCAGGCGACGCGCCGGGCATCATCATCAAGATTGGTGGAGCTCGAGTCGCAGCAAGGTCCTTCCGCGGCATCCAAACCTATCCGGCGGACTCGACCGCTACCCGATTCGCCAATGTCGAAGTGAACGTGGACCCGGATGGAACCCTCGACGTGGTCTATGACGGGATCAAAGTCTATGACAATGTGGGCATCGGTTATACCCCCATTGCCGGTCAATTCGGATTTGGCGCCGGAACGGCGGAACTGACCGCCGCCATTCGGAACAACCACTGGATCGATGACGTCAACATCTCGACCACCACGGTGGCGAGCGGCGCCTTCGTCTCCTCGCGCGCGCCCGCTCCGTCCGGAGCTCGGGCGGATGCGGTGGTGTCCGTGGTGGTGGAAAACCTCGCCAATCCGGCGGTGACCATGACCTTTGACGGCCAATCGGTGACTCCTGTGGTGACAAGCGTGGGGAATACCCGCACGGTCACTTACGATCCGCCCGGGTTCCTCCCGTCGGGTTCCTCTCATCGCGTGGTGTTGACATTTGATTCCACCAAGGTGTTTGCGTTCGACTTCACCGTGGATCGATTTGTGACCATTCCAGCGTCGGCCAAGGCCAGGGCCGGCAGCGTGAACACGGGATCCAGTGGATTCAAGGCGCGGGTCTATCAGACCGCGGGTCCGGCGCCCATCAGCGTGACGCAGGCTGAACGTCTGCTCGCCGGAGCCTCCGGCCCCAACATCGCCGACTTGAGCGCCGCTCAAGGCGGACTGTTCAATCTGAACACGATTAACTGGGACGACAATGGAGACGGGGTTGGGCAATTCTCGCCTGACGACGCCATTCCCGGTTATCCGGGCCTCAATCCCGCGGGTGACGTGGCGGTCGACAGCATTGCGATTGAATCCATCGCGTTCCTCGACCTTCCGGCCGGGCTCGTGACGCTGGGGGTGACGAGCGATGATGGCTTCAAGCTGACGATTGGCGCGGATCCTCGGGACGTGACCGCTCCAGTGGTGGGGTCGTTTGAAGCGACCCGTGGTGCTTCCGAGTCCGTCTTTTCGTTTCTCGTGGCGGAAGCGGGTATCTACGGCGCCCGGTTGGTTTGGTTCGAGGGTGGTGGAGATGCCAACTGCGAACTCTATTCCATCAATGCCGCGGGCACTCGAATCCTCGTCAACGACCGTTCCAGTGCCGGCCATATCAAGGCGTATCGCGATCGGTCCGGAAGTGCTTCACCTTATGTCAGCAGCGCGAAACCCGCTCCCGGTGAGGTTTCGGTCAATGCCCGCCTGAACTTCGAAGTGTTGATTACGGAAGACGCGGCTGCGGTGAACTCGAGCTCCATCGAGCTCAAGATCAAGGACGTCAAGGTCACGCCGACCGTGACGAAGAGCGGAAAAGTAACCACGGTGAAATATGCTCATGCGGGTGCAGTGCCTGAAGGCACCTACACGGTCAGCCTGAGCTATTCCGATGGAGCTTCCGCCCAGGTCAGCAGTTGGTCGTTTTCGACCGCTCCCGGACCCTGCGAAAACGCCGCGGGTCCCGCGGCCACCGGCTACTGGTTGTTCGACTCCGCCAGTCTCAAGGCCAAAGTGGGCAGTGACATCGCCTACATCGATGCCTCCCTCAGCTCCCTTTATTCGTTCGGCACCAGCGGCCAGGGGGCTGCGGCGGATGTGCCAAGCTTGGATGGCCGGCCGATGAAATTCCTGACCATCCCCAGAAACGAAAATGGCACGGACTTCAAGAAGACCGGTATCCGTGTGAAACCGGGCCTGGCGCCCAGCGCCGGTGGCAAGAACGCCAACACGTGGACCATGATTGCCGACGTGCTGTGGGGCGAAGGGCACGGCTTCGGCACGATTCTGCGCACGCACGATCTGAACCAGGATAACGACGGCGACTTGTTCTGGCGCGCTTCAGATGGATCTTACGGCAAGGGCTGCTGCTCGAGTTACGATGGGAACACCGAAGCCAGCAGGCACGAGCGCGGCAAATGGGCTCGAGTCGTTCTGGTGGCGGACATGACCTCGACGCCGAAGCGTTTCGCGAAGTATGTCAACGGCGCGAAGCATCGTGAGGATGTCACCGGTGACGGCGCCAACATCGACGGGCGCTTCTCGCTGCCGGCTGAAATCT
>VHDF01000038.1 GCA_016871495.1 Verrucomicrobiota bacterium
CCTGCGTGAAAAAAACATTTCCGAACTTTTTCCAGAAACTGGCCGAGGCCCCGCCTCACGGCCTGGGAGTCGTCCTTCGTGACGCGGCAGGACGCCCGTTGTCGGTGGAGTTGATGTCCGCCGAATGAGCTGGCAGACCGCGCACTCTGGATGGCATCCATGACTTCCCCTGTGAAATCCCAGAAGGAACTTGATGCGCGCATCGTGGTGGCCATCGATGGCACCAGCGCGAGCGGTAAGAGCACCAACGCCCGGCTCGTGTCCCGCGCCTTGGGTTTTCTTTATGTGGACACGGGCGCCATGTATCGGACCCTCGCGTGGAAGTGTTTGCACGATCGCATCGATATTTCCGACGAGAAGGCGGTTTCGGGCTTGATTCGCAAATGGAAAACGGCCCTGGAATCCAAGGACGGCCAGGTTCGGTTGTTGGTGGACGGGTATTTTCCCGAGAAGGAAATTCGGACGGCGGAAACGAGTCAGGCGGTGCCGTCGGTGGCCGCGATGCCCAAGGTGCGCGACTGGATGAAACTGAAGCAGCGGGAATGTTTGCGGCTCGGGAATTTGGTGATGGAGGGGCGAGACATTGGCAGCAATGTTTTCCCGGAGACCGAGTTCAAATTTTACCTCGATGCTACGCTGTCCGAACGGACCCGGCGGCGGGAAGCGGACGGGGTTCGGGAGGATCTGGCCTTGCGCGATCGGAGGGACAGTTCGAGGGCTGCCGCGCCGCTGATGATCCCGCTGGGGGCGGTGGTGATCAATACGTCGGGCATGACCCCCAACGATTCGAGCGCCCAGATCATCGAGTCCGTGCGGCGGCGGTTGGACGGTGCCGCGGGGCGATGAACCCGATCTACGCGGTCACCGCCTGCGTCTGCCGGATCCTTTTCCGGTTATGGTTCCGCTGGCGGGTGATCCACCCCGAGCGTGTGCCGCGGGAGGGTCCGGTCATCCTCGCTTCGAATCACGCCAGCTTTCTCGATCCGCCGCTGATTGGGTCGCCCTTGCCGCGCATGGTGAATTATCTGGCGCGGGAATCCTTGTTTCGAGTGCCTGGCATTGGCGCCTATTTGAAGGCTCTGCACGCGGTGCCCGTGGATCGGGATGGAGGCGGGGGCACGGGATTGAAGGCCATTCTCGACCGGTTGCGGGGCGGTGGCGCGATTCTGCTTTTCCCGGAAGGCACTCGAACCTCGGATGGTTCGTTGCTGCCGGCCAAAGCCGGCATCGGGCTGACTGTGATCAAGTCAGACGCTCCGGTGGTGCCGGTGCGCGTGTTTGGAACGTTTGAAGCGTACGGACGGAGCCATCGCTGGCCGCGCCCGCGTCCGATCGCGGTCAAATACGGGCGTCCGCTGGATTTTTCGAAATGGCGGGAGGAAGCCAAGTCTTGCTCGAAGCCGAGGCTCAAGCAGGTTTATCAGGAAGTCGCCGACGCTTTGATGTTGGAAATCGGCCGGCTGGAGGCGCAGTGGGACGACTCGAAGTGAGCTTCGGGCATGCTCGATGCAGCCGGCATGCGCGACGAAACCCGGTCCAAGGCGAAACATTACACCAACTGCTTCAGCAGGACTTTGGATTTTCGTCCGCTTTGATCGTACTTTTCCCGGCGGGCGGGCGGCAGGTCATCCGGCGTGCCTTCGATGAAGCCGCCTTTGGATTGGAAATAATTAAAGGCCTGCGTGGACAAGGTGAGCAGCGTGTTCAGGTTCAACTCTCTCGCCCGGCTTTCCACGAATTGGAGCATTTTCCGGCCGATGCCTTGATTTTCGTGCGAAGGGTTGACGTAGAGGCAGGCGAGTTCCCCCGCGCCGTGTTCGGGATAGACGTGCAAGGCGACGCAAGCCACTGGATTCTTGTCGATCTCGAACAGATAGTAGTCGTTGATCTGCCGCTCGATTGCCGGGCGTGTCCGCTTGACCAGTTCGTGCGATTCCACGGATTTCTTGGTGAGCGCGAGGATGACGCGCACGTCTTTTTTCATAGCGCGGCGGATTTGCTGGTACTCGT
Source organism: Verrucomicrobiota bacterium (assembly GCA_016871495.1). Classification (NCBI taxonomy): domain Bacteria; kingdom Pseudomonadati; phylum Verrucomicrobiota; species Verrucomicrobiota bacterium. The sequence goes on from VHDF01000038.1 coordinate 2,011, forward strand.
TCGCATAGACCAGCGTCCCGATGCCTTGGTTAGAGAATACTTCCGCCAGGAGTCCCTCATCGACGCGGCCGCTGAGCAGGTGCACGCGTGGGACGTCGGCGCGGCAGGCGGCGGCGGCATGCTCCGCCTTCGAGATCATGGAAGGCAGAAAGTCGTCGCGCTGCTTCGTCAAGGAGGCTTGCAAATCCGAGACTGGGACTTGCCGGATCAACTGGCCTTGACGGGTCAGGCCCTCTTCCTCGGTGATGAAGATCAGTTTCGCGGCCTTGAGAGATTCGGCGAGGGCGAGGGCGACGCCGTCTGAATTGACCCGGTAAGTGCGTCCGTCCCCGTCGAAGCCGAGCGGGGGAACGACGGGAACCACGCCTTGGGAGAGGAGCGTCTGGAGGAGTTCGACGTCCACCCGCTCGACCTTGCCGGTGTGGAGGTGGTCCACGCCGTTCAGGATGCCCATGGGGTGGGCGATGATGGCATTGGTGCAGGCGGCGCGCAGGTCGTTGGCGGCGAGGCCTTCGAGGATTTCGTGGGTGAGGCGGTTGGCGGCGGTGAGGGCGAGTTTGAGCGTGTCGGCATCGGTAATGCCGGTGCCGTCCAAGTTCGAAGGTGTGGCGTGGAGTTCCTCGGCGAGCGTCCGGATTTGGGCCGAAGCGCCATGCACGAGCACGACCCGGATGTTGAGCGAGCGCAGGACGGCGACGTCGAGCAGGAGATTGGCGAAGTTTTCGTCCGTGACGATGGCGCCATCGAGGCTGATGACGAAGGTTTTATCCCGAAAACGCGGAATGTACTGGAGGATGCCCCGGAGGTCGGTTGGTTTCACGTGATTGGCTGCGGTCGCCGCCGGAGCGGACTCCGGTTTGCGAACGAGTTGAGAACTAGATTCTTCCGTGGCGCTTTCAATCAAAAATTTGCATTTTATATTTCCTCGTTTGCGCTTTGGATGAGGGGAGCATGACGATCATTCTCACGCTTGTGGGGCCGGACCGCACCGGCATTGTGGAAGAGGTTTCTCATCTGCTGGTCATGCATGGCGGCAATTGGCTGGAGAGCCGGTTTTGCCGTTTGGGCGGCCATTTTGCCGGGATTTTGCGCGCGGACATTCCCCTGGAGAATCGCGATGCGCTTCACCGCGCTTTTGACTCGATGCGAGGCGGCGGATTCGAGATTCAGCTTCGTGAAGGGAGCGTTCTTCTGGCCGCGCAAGCGATGCATTTCGCCCATCTCGAGGTGGTGGGCGGCGACCGTCCGGGCATCGTTCGCCAGATCAGCCAGATCCTGGCTCGATTGGCGGTCAACGTGGAAGATTTCGAGTCCGGCTGCGAAAGCGCTGCGATGTCGGGGCACTCCCTGTTCTCCGCCAGGGCGACCCTGGCGCTGCCACCCCAGGTCAGTGTGGAGACTTTGCGATCCGCCTTGGAGGGCATTGCGGACGACTTGATGGTGACGGTCCGCCCTGGCGCTAAGGAACAGGGGCCAGGGTGATGCGGAAGAATCCCTGGGTTCCAGGTTCGGCTGCGGCATCGAAGCGGAACGAAGTTTCGAAACAGCCTGTGCCATCGAAAAGATTGGCGTCGGGGGCCGCGAGAACAGGCCGCTTCAGCCCGGGCTGCCAGTCTCCGAGTTGCGGGGAGAGTTCGTAGGAAGCCAGGCTCATGGCGGGCGCAGGCCGCCGAAAGGTGGCGACGAGACTATTGAGCGCTCCGTTCTTGACCACGGTGAGTCGCACGGACGGGCGGCTGGAGGAGTTCAGGGGCGAAGTTCCGTGGGCCCATTCGGCGAGGTTGCTCACGCCGTCATGATCGGCATCCTCGTTCGGGCCTGGGGTTAGATTGCCGAAGTGTTTTTCCTCCCACAGATCGGGCAGTCGATCGCCGTCGGAATCCACGACTTTTGCCGCTTCGAGGAGGAGTTTCTTGAGGGCGGTGTAGTGGGTGGGGAGGAGCAGGTTCTGGCTGGTGAGGTTGAAGACTCCGGACAGCCGGTTCACGGGGTCGAGGATGCGGACATCGCGGTAGGTGGCCTTCCATTTTTCGGCTACGGCCAGGTCGAAGCGATCTTGAAGCCAGGGCAGGTTGCGGCCTGCGGTTGCGGTGGCATTGAAGGAGGCGTAGTTGGTGCGGTTGATGCCGAGGATTTCGATGTTAAATCCCACCCGCTCCGCCCGGAGTTCCTTCTGCAAATCGTTCAAGTACCCAAACTGGGTACGGCAGTAACTTCACTCCGCGGAGCCGAAGTAAAAGGCGGAGACTTGGAAGACGTAATCGCGGGGAGAGACGGACGCATGGAATCGCGGGGAATTGGGATTTTCGTCAGGCAAGCGCCAGTCGGCTTCGGGGGTGGCGGCGCGGGCGAACGCGGTCATGACGGCCATCAACAACGCAAGGGAAACCCTGGCGGCCCCGGACGAAAGCGGATTCATAAGGCGGTTACGGTAGATCAAACAGAGAAGTTTTTCAAAACTTTCCCACCATGGCCGGGCATGGGCCGTGCATCCCGAAGATGTCTGTCGTGTGGCGCAGGCTGCCCAGCCTGCCGTATCGCCGACTGCCAGTCGGCCCGGCGGGTGAGGAACGAGGCCCTTCCATGCTCTCCACGCGCCTGGATCCCTTCGTCGCCCCGCAGGCTGGGCAGCCTGCGAAACAGCAAACAGGGCTGTCTGCGTTACCAAGACAACCCGGTCACCGACAACCTCTGGATGCACCGGGGCATGGAAGCTCACAGGGGAAGCAAGATTCCTCGATGAAACCGGATGGCCTCGAGCTCAAGGGGCGGCCATCTCCTTTTCCAGCGCCTTCGCCAGCCGGTCGATCTCGGATTCGTCGTTGAAGATATGGGTTGAGATGCGGAGGGCGTTGTAATCCTGAAGCCGGCCTTGTCCGGTGGAAATCCCCCCGTAGGTGGGCGGCACCACGCGCGTTTGAATGTGATGGTTTTGATAGAGTTTGGCCGCGAGGTCTGCCGATTTTACGCGTTCGAAGGCGAAGGTCGAGATGCCGGGGGCGGAGAGTGAATCGTCGGCGGGGGACAGCAGGCGAACTCCGCCGATGGCGCCGACTTGCTTTCGAAGGTACCCGCTCAGTTCGCGGCAGCGAGCTTCCACGCGTTTGCGGCCGAGCACTTGATGAAACGCCATCGCGGCGGCGTGTCCGAGAATGCCGGCCACATTCTGTGTGCCTCCCGACGCGGAATAAAAAGGCTGGCCGAAACCGGTCGGGAGAGGCAGGCGGGGCTGGGCCTCCTTCCGGACATAAAGCAGGCCGCTGCCTTTGGGGGCCAGCATCCACTTGTGGCTGCTGGAAGCGTAGGTGTCCACGTCCAGTTTCTTCACATCGATGGCCAGCATGCCGGGAGCCTGAGCTCCGTCGCAGACGAGGAGGATGCCGCGGGGCCGGGTGAGTTTGGCGATATCGGCCAGCGGCATCACCAGGCCGGTGAGCGTTTCCACATGGCTGAAGCTGCAGACGCGGGTGCGGTCAGTGAGTTTGGCGGCGATGAGATCGAGGATTTCACGGGCGGTTCGCGCGGGCGCGGGGATTTCGACGAAGACCGGTTTGATTCCGTAATGGCGGGCGAGGAACATCCAGCCATTCGAGCCGCTCGGGTGCTCGTGATTCGTGGTGAGCACTTCGTCGCCGGGTTGCAACCGCAGGGCCATGGCGATGGCGTTCATGCCTTCGGTGGTGTTTCGAGTGAGCAGAAGTTCGTCGCGCGTGGCGCCGAGGAATTCGGCGGCTCGCTCTCCCGCATCGCCGGGGGCGCCGAAGGCGTATTGCACCGGATCCCCTTCCACATGGCGCAACCACGTGGTCACCGTGTCCAGGACCAGGCGCGGACAGGCCCCGATGGTGGCGCAGTTCAGATGGATCAGTCCGGGATGAAAATCGAATTCGCGCCGAAGACGGCGCCAGTAGTCTCGGCCCGCTGCCAAGCTTTGCAGTTCCGATTCCAACTCCGCCAGACCTGTCCGCAGGGCGGCGTCCGCTGCTTGAACGGCCGCGGTGGCCGCGGCACCCAGTGCCAGCCGGCCCATGAACGAGCGCCGGGAATGGTGAACTTTCGAAGCGAGGCGCGGCTTGGCGCGGGAGGAAGTCATCGCCGACATTTTGGACCGTTCGCACGCGATTGGAAATTCAATTCATGAAAGCCGCGGCTCCCGATTGCCTTCTCGAGTTGTCAGCCGGAGGGGGATGCCGGGAGTCCCACGTTTCGTTCGAAAGAGCTCTGTCGACGCGGAACTCGAACGAGTGAAGAAGGAGGCCCTGCCATGCTCTCCACGCGCCTGGTTCCCTTTGTCGCCTGCAGGTTGGGCGGCCTGCGCAACGGTCGACAGGGCTGTCTGCGTGATCAGGACAACCTCTGGATACACCTGAACCACGGCGTGCTGAGGCGCATCGCCGGACGACGGCACGTGCCTCGCAGACCGCGGCGCTCTGGACATATTATCGCGTTCACCACCAACTTTTGGTTGGGTGCGGCTTTCGGTTGGCCGGGCGCGGAATTGCCTAGAGGCGGTGAAGTCCTTCAGGACACGGCACGGATAAATTGCATGAACCAGAATTCGGGCTCGACCTCGAACACGAACTCGCGCCCGGCCCAGGCAAAGGAAAGGCTTCGAGCGTGAAGGGCATGATGCGGCAGCATCAGTTTTTCGCATTGGGTCGGAGTCAGCGCATGGTTCACGAAGTCCAGGTAGTGACGTTCGTCGAGTCCGTATAACTTGTCTCCCACGATGGGATGTCCGATGGAGGCAAGGTGGATTCGGATTTGATGCTTGCGGCCCGTGCGGGGCTCGACTTCGAGCCAGGAGAAAAGATGGTCCCCGTTGGACCAGCGCTGGAGTTCGCGCCAGGCGGTGGCCGCCGGTTGCCCGTCAGGACGCACACAGTCCTTGATGGCCACGAGGCTCAGCGGGTCGGGTCCCAAAGGAGCCTCGATGAATCCCAGAGGCTGGCGGGGATGGCCATGGACCAGGGCCCAGTATCGTTTTGAGACTTTCCCTGCTTCGAAGGTTTGTCCGAGCGCGCGGGCCGTGTCCCTGGTTTTTGCGGCAATCACCACACCGCTCGTTTCCCGGTCGAGCCGGTGGACGAGTCGAACGGGTGCTTCGCCGCCAAGGTGAAGTCGGAGGCGTCCGGCCAGGCTGGACCAAGCGTCCGTTTTGGTGGGATGACAGGCGAGTCCGGCGGGTTTGCGGACGACGAGGAGGTCGGCTGACTCGAAGAGAATATGGAGCCGCGGGTCCGGGCGGATCGGGGCGCTTGTCATGAGGGAGTTTTCGCGTATCATTCGACGCAGTGAAAGAGAAGCGGAATATCATTTTGGTTGCGTTGGTGTTGCTGGCCTTTGCGTTGTCACGGTGGCCGGGCTTGCTGCCGCAGAATTTCAGTGCGGCTTATGCGCTCGTCTTTTGCGCGGGGGTTTTTCATCGGCGTCTTCCGTGGTGGGCGGTGGGCTTGACCCTGTTGGCGACCGACGTGATCAAGAATGTGTGGCATTACCACACGGACGCGGTCAGCGATTACATGATCGCCATTTACGCGGCTTACGTGGTTTTGTTTTGGATGGGCAGGCAGTTTTCGGCCGCGGGTTCGTTGACCCGGCTTACGGGAGGCGGGTTGATGGGCGCGATTCTGTTTTATTTGATCACCAACACCGCTTCCTGGTTGCAGAACCCTGAGTACGTCAAATCCCTGGCCGGCTGGTGGCAGGCGTTGACGGTGGGCACCCTGGGCTGGCCGGAAACGTGGAAGTTTTTCAGCAACACTCTTTTGAGCGGCGGGCTGTTTACGGGAGTGATCGCCTTCCTGTTTCAGTCCCAAACGGAGGACGCCAAGGAGGACGCGGAGGAACCCGCCGAGGAACCCGAACCTGAGGCTGAGAATTCGAAAAGTTGAAGGTGTCCGACGATCGACGGTTTCTGGTCACGGCGGAGGGACGGCCCTTTTTCTGGCTGGGAGAAGCGGCATTCCGGTTCGAGAGCTTTGCTGGAGCGCGCGAGACTTGCGCGGGTGCTGGCTTCTCGCTTCAATGAGCCATGCACCCCGCCGTTTTTCGGAATTGGCTCCTGCTCATGGGATTCGCAGCCAGCCTGGACCTTTGCGCCGCCGCGTCGCTTCGCGCCGGAGCGTCCTCCGTCTCGATCAATCCGCCTGAGTTTCCGGTTCGAGTGAACGCCATGTTCACGGAGCGAACCGCCAGTCAAGTGGTGGACGACTTGCAGGCCAAGGCCTTGGTGCTTGAGGCCGGGGGCACCACGATCGCCTTGTGTGTCGTGGACACTTGCATGATGACGCGCGATTTGATCGACGCCGCCAAGGTTCAGGTCTCGCAAGCCACGGGAATTCCGGAGCATCGCATGATGGTTTCGGCGACTCACACGCACTCGGCTCCTTCCGCCATGGGCTGCCTGGGCAGCAGGATGGACCCGCGCTACGCCGCTTTTCTGCCGGGGCGCATCGCACGGGCGATGATCGAGGCGCACAAGCGGCTGGCTCCGGCCGAAATGACCGTGGCGCAAGCCCCGCTTTGGGAACACACGTTCAACCGGCGCTGGATCCGGCGGCCCGACACGCTTCTCACCGATCCTTTTGGCGACCGTAATGTGCGCGCCCACATGCACCCCGGGCACAACAGTCCGGACGCCATCGGTCCGAGTGGTCCCGTGGACCCGGAACTTTCGATCCTCGGTTTTCGGGGAATGGATAGACGTCCACTGGCGGTGTTCGCGAACTATTCGCAGCATTACTATGGTTCCCCGTTGCTGTCTTCCGACTATTTTGCGCGCTTCGCGGATCACCTGGGCAAAATGCTGGGCGCCTCCGAGGGTTTTGTCGGGATCATGTCCCAGGGGACCAGCGGCGATTTGATGTGGATGGACTATGGAGCGCCGAGGCGGGAGATTGGCTATGATGCCTATGCCCGGGAGATTGCCGAGGCTGCGGCGGGTTTGTTGCGCGACGCCCGCTGGACATCGCGGGTGCCCTTGCGTTGTGAGGAAAAGTTGCTTCCGTTGGAGTATCGTTCTCCCGGTTCGCAACGCCTTGCCTGGGCGCGTGAGATGGAGGCACGACTTGGGGAAAAGCTGCCGCAGACCTTGCCCGAGATTTACGCTTTGGAAGCCATTCATCTTCACGAGAAGCCGCGCACCGAGCTCAAGATTCAGGCGTTGCGGATCGGAGAGGCCGCCATCGCGGCGTTGCCCAACGAGGTGTTCGCCCTGACCGGACTGAAGATCAAGCGGCAGAGCCCCATGGCCGCGACGTTCAACGTTGAACTGGCCAATGGTGCCGAAGGTTATATTCCGCCCCCGGAACAACACCGCCTCGGAGGCTACACCACCTGGCCTGCTCGCACTGCCGGACTGGAAACGAACGCCGAGCCTCGCATCGTTGAAACCGCCCTGAGCTTGCTGGAGAAGGTCGCCGGAAGAAACCGCCTTCCATTGAAGGAGGATCAGGGAAGCTATGCCGTCAAAGTGATGCAGTCCAGGCCTTCGGCCTACTGGCGGCTGGAAGACATGACGGGGCCGGTGGCCAAAGACGCGATGGGTGTGCATGCGGGAGCTTTCGAGGGATTGGTAGCGCTCTGGCTCCCCGGCGCCGACGGCCGCATGGGGCATCATCCTTCCGTGTTGCCGGCGCCGAATGCCTTCTCCGGAAGTTCGATCAATCGTTCGGTCCATTTCGCGGGCGGACACTTGGCGGTGGCGATGCCGCTGCCCAAGGCCTATACCCTTGTTTTTTGGGTGTGGAACGGCCTGCCCTCGCATGCGCGTGGGCTGACGGGGTATCTTTACTCGCGGGGTCCGCGAGGAAGCCTGGAGGCGGTGGAAAGCCTGGCCCTTGGAGGCTCGGCCCTCGCTTCGGTGAAAGGAGCGGGCCGATTGCTGCTTCATGGTGGAGAGCACACGAACGAGCCTTTTTGGGGGCGGAATCCCCTGGGGCTCCAGACCTGGCATCACGTTGCCCTGGTGCGGACCGGCGATCGGGTTCGCGTGTATCTGGACGCGCGATCAAGTCCCGAGATTGATGCGATCTTGCCGATGGGGTCTGGCGGGCCGCGATGGGCGATGACCTTTGGCGGACGGGCGGAAGGAGGACTCGGGCTGGAAGGCCGGATGGATGAAATTGCGGTGTTTTCTAGCGCGCTCACCCTCGAACAGCTGCGAGCTCAGTACGCGGCCGCTCGAGTTCGGGCGCTTGAGTTCTGAGCGCATGAAACCGCTGGGGCCACGAAACCAGGCCGCCTCCCGGGTGAAACGAGGGTTCCGATGCGGGCGGGGCGGCCCTCACGAAGTGATGGAAGCGATTTCTGGAAGTCGATGCCGGCCGAGATTGGGACGGGGGGATTTGAACTCACCGTTGACGCTTGCCGCGGGATCCTGGCGAGCGGGATTGGCCGGGAGATCGACGGCGTGTGGATTCCGATCGAGGGAGGTTCGGGGAGGGTGCGGACCGGCGGGAGCGGATGGTTTCGATCGTTTTCGGCCGTGCCTTGGGGGCAAGCACCAGGGGGCAACCTTCGTAGCCGAAAGCCTGGCGCAGGGCGGTCGAGAGATACTTTGCGTAAGCAGGGGAGAACAGTTCCTGGCGATTGACGAAGAGCAGGAATGTGGGCGGCGCCTGGCGAACCTGGGTGGCATAATAGAATCTTAAGCGATGGCCCGAGGCGCTCACCGGTTGGCGGCGTTCGATGGCATCGTTGAGGGTTCGATTCAAGATGGCGGTGGGAACCTTTTGCCGGAGTTGGTCCGCCACGTAGCGGATCGCTTCCAAAAGGCGGTCCAGATTGAAGGTGGTCTGGGCGGAGGCAAAGATGACGGGGGCGTAATCGATAAAAAACAGCGTGTCTTGCACCCATTCGCCGTACTCGCCGAGCGTGGTGAGGATCTGGCGGGAGGCGCGGTTCTTCTTTTCTTTGAAGGCTTCGGCTTTCTCGCGGGCTTGGGCGACCGCCTCGGAGGCGAGATCCCATTTGTTGACGACGACGACGCACGCGCGATGGTGCTCCACGATTTTCCCGGCGATGCGTTTGTCTTGTTCCAGGATTCCCGCTTCCGCATCGAGCACGAGCACGGCGATGTCGCAACGTTCGATGGCGTGCTCGCTGCGTTGCGCGCTGAAGAATTCCACGGTGTCCTGGGCGTGGAGGTTCTTTCGAATGCCCGCGGTGTCGGTGAGAATGTATCGTTCCACGCGGCCTTCGGTATGCACGGTGAAGGGAACATCGATGGCATCTCGAGTGGTGCCCGGGACGGGGCTGACGATGACGCGATTGGAGCGGGTGAGGGCGTTGATGATCGAAGACTTGCCGACGTTGGGCCGCCCCACGAGTGCCAGGCGCAGCGGCCGGTCCCGCGTGGGCTCCTCCGTGGCCGGATCCGGGGCGCCTTCGGCCGGGGCGGGCATCCGGGCAAACGCGGCTTCCATCAGAGCCACGATGCCCAAGCCATGGATCGCTGAAACGGGATGGGTCCGCTCAAAACCCAGCGAGGCAAAGTCGGCGGTTTGATCGATCACGCCATCATGATCGACTTTGTTGGCGACGAGCAGGGTGGTTTGACCGGAGGCGCGCAGGCGGCGGGCAACTTCCTCGTCGAGAGGAGTCAAGCCCTCCTGGGCGTTCACCACGAACAGAATGAGTTGTGCCGAATCGATGGCCAGTTGAACTTGGTCCACGGCGGCCGCAGCGAGCGCATCGGAGGAGCGCTCTCCTCGAGCCAGTCCGATGCCTCCGGTGTCGATGAGGGTAAAGGGGCGCCCGTGCCATTCGACTTCGGCGGAGACGCGATCGCGGGTCACGCCGGGTTGGTCGTGGACGATGGCGATGCGTCGTCCGGCGATGCGGTTGAAGAGGGCGGACTTGCCCACATTGGGCCTGCCCACAATGGCGATGACATCCGGCATGCCGGGAACATGGGGAGGATGCAAACGGGAAGGAAAGGGGATTTTTCCAGAATGCTATGGCGAAGTGGGCCCGCTTAGAATACAGCACGCTGGAAAAGCGCGGATTGATGTCTGCGCTGTTTCCCGGCTCGCGGTCTTGCCGACCCGACGCCAACGGCCTTCTGGCGTTCCCCGGGTTGGCGGGCGATTCGCATGGAACCTAAGTCTCACACGCCCAAGCCGGGCGAAAAAGATAGTTTCATCATCAGCCGCAACAGCCAGGGGCTGGAATTGCGGGGCAGTGTGCTGCGCATGTCCCGCTACCTCGTTGTATTCGAAGTCTATAATCCTTACAGTTTGCTTCAGCTTTCCGAAGTTCTGGCCGAGTTGCAGATCTTCATCAACGACCGGCTCGCCTATCACGGGCGGGCGGTCGTGAGCAACCTGGTCAACACCGGGATCATGCTCGTTTGCGAGGCCGCGATTGACGAGGGATGGATCGACGTCGATCTGTTCTCCCCGCGTCAGCTGCAGGAACGGCTGGCGCAAGAATTCGGAGAGTTTCTCGATGAATGGGACCGGTTTCAACGGATTTTGCCGGCGTTCAAGCTGGCCGTCGCCGACATGCAGTTGTTGCTGCTGGACCTGCGCCGGTGGCTGGGCCAGCTCGAATTCGGCATTCGGTCCGAGCCGGTGGCGGACCGCCGGCAGCTTGAACTCGATGTGGTGCAGCGCATCGAGCCCAGGGTCGTCCCTCTGGTCATGAGCTGGTTCGATCGGTTTGACCGCATTGCCGAGTCGGTGCAGACCGCCGCCTTGCCCGCTCACCGGGCTTACGCGCGGCGGTTGCTGCATCCGTTGATCTTGTGCGCGCCGTTCGTGTATCGCACGTATCACAAGCCGCTGGGCTACGCGGGCGATTACGAGATGGTCAATATGATCCTCCGTCCGCCGTATGAAGGAGGATCGCTGTTTGCGCAGCTGGTCAACGTCTGTTTCCTGAAAAATCCGCCCGCGGAAGCTCACCGCAACCGCATCGCCTGGCTGCAGGTCTTGTTGCGGGAGGAAACTTCGAAGCGGGCCCGGGCGGGACGGCGCACCCGGATTCTCAATCTCGGCTGCGGTCCCGCGTGGGAGTTGCAGCGTTTTCTCCAGGAATGTCCCGAGTGCCGGCACGCCGATATCGTGCTGCTCGATTTTAACGAGGAAACGTTGCGCCATGCCGGGAGCGTCCTTTCGGGCATCGCAGACGAGGCCGGACTCCCGCTCTCGCTGAAACTCGAATTGCGATCCGTCCATCAGATCTTGAAGGATTCCGTGCATCGGAAGCCCTTCGATCCGCGCGGGGGTTTCGACGTCATTTACTGCGCCGGCCTTTGCGATTACATTTCGGATCGGGTTTGCAAAAGGCTGATGAACCAATTCTACGAGTGGCTCGCACCCGAAGGCGTGCTGGTGGCGACCAATGTGGACGCGTGCAAACCCTTCCGCCGGTCCATGGAGATCCTGCTGGAATGGCACTTGAACTACCGGACCCCGGACGAATTGGCCGCTCTGGCGCCCGACGCTTCGCCCCATGCGTGCCGCCGGTTGCAGGCGGAAGAGACGGGAGTGAACCTGCTGCTGGAAGTGCGGAGGGCTGCCGATGAATGACCCGGTCAGCCCGGAAGCGATCGCCAAGGCGTTTGCGGAGGATGACCGCCGGCATCATCCACGAAGTCAACAACCCTCTCAACTACGTCAAGACCACGCTCTACACCCTTCGCCGCCGGTTGGATCCCGGCTCGCCGGGCGTGCGTGAAATGCTGGAGGACATCCAGGATGGGGTGGACCGCGTGCAGGGCATCGTCACCAGTTTGCGCACGTTCAGTCATCCCAGCCACGAACTGCGAAAAGAAGAATCCGTGGAATCGATCGTCGGAGACGCGCTTCGCCTCGTGAGCCACGAAACGCGGGGCTCGGTCACCATCGAAACGTCCATTCCTCCAGGATTGCGGCTGCTCGCCAACCGGAATCAAATCACTCAAGTTCTGGTCAACTTGCTTCAGAATTCCCTCGACGCGTTGAAGCAGCGGGGCGAGCGAGCGGACACGCCGTTCATCCGCATCGAGGCTGTTGGCGAGGGCATCTGCGACAAGCTCATCCTGCGGGACAATGGCTGCGGTATCCCCCCCCGAATTCCTGGCCCGCGTCTTTGACCCTTTCTTTACGACCAAGGACGTTGGTCAGGGCATGGGTCTGGGGCTCAGCATATGCTATCGCATCATGCAGGATCACGGAGGCCGCATTACCGTGGAAAGCGAGCCCGGATCCCACAGCCGGTTCTGTATGGAATTCCCCGCAGCCCAGCCGGCGGGAAGCCGCCCTTTGGCCGCCTAATGACACCACTTCATTTTTATGACGCCTCAACCCTACGATTACAAACGCTTCGCCATCCTCTACGTGGACGATGAGGAGCTCTCCCTGAATGCCTTTCGTCGCCTGATGGAGGGCACCTTTCGGGTGTTCACCGCGCCCAATGCCGAGGAAGGCTTCAGCCTGTTCGAGCAACACCGGTCGGAATTGGGCCTGATCATCACGGACCAGCGCATGCCGGGTGAGAAGGGAGTGCAGTTGCTGGAGAGAACCCGTCGATTGGAACCCCGCATTCTGCGCATCCTGGCCACCGCCTACTCGGACCTCGACGCCGCCATCGAAGCCGTCAACACCGGCGCCATCTACAAGTACATCACCAAGCCCTGGGATCCTCCCATTTTGGAAACCACCGTCAAACGCGCTCTCGAGTTCTTCCTCGTGCAGCGCGAACGCGACCAATTGCTGAGGGAGAAACTCTCGAGCCTGCACAACCTGATGATCACGGACCGGGTCATCGCGCTCGGGGTTCTGGCGGCGGGTCTCGGGCATTACGTCCGTAATTCACTCGTCGCGGTGCAGACGTTCATCGAGCTCGCTCCCTCCAAGCTCAAGGAAGAAAACGTGGACTTGGATCAACTCCGGCAGCCGACATTTTGGTGCGATTTTTACGGTCATGTTCAAATTCAAGTGCGGCGCATCGGCGCCCTGCTCAGCGGTCTCGAAACCGCGGCGGCCAAACCCGAGTTCCGTTTTGAGGACGTCATCGAAACCGGCGCCCTCGTGCAGCGCGGGCTTGACGCCACCGCCTCGGAGCTGGCCGCCCGCCAGGTGCGGGTGACGGTTCGCACCCAGCCCGGGCTTCCCCCCATGAAGGTGGACATGTTCCGCATCCAACGGTTGTTCGAGCTCATCCTCCGGGATGAATCGTTCACTCTGCCGGAAGGCAGCGAAGTCCGGATCGACACGTCCCTTGAGCGTGGGGAAGGGGACAGCGCTTATTTCCGATTTGAGATCCTCGACAACGGCCTTGGTTTGCCACGGGAATCGTTGCGCGCGGTTTTCGATCCGTTTTTTGTGCGGAATCAGGACCCTCAGGGCTTCGGACTGAATCTGATGACCGCTTATTTCATCGTCTATCACCACGGCGGGACGATCCAGATCGAGGACATCGAGCCGCGGGGAACCCGTTTCGTCATTCGCATTCCCGTTTCGCCCCAGGCGCCATGGTCTCAAAATGAAGAGAGCGAGTTCCTGGCCCGCGTGCTGATGAACGACAATCTCTGGGACCGCATCCTGAGGGCGGCCTGAGGGCCATCCCATAACCCCTCGACGTGGCCGAGCAATTCCTTGTCTCTCCAAGCGAATGTTTCCATGCTGGTTTCGGACCGGCGGCGTGGTGCCCTCGCCCCGATCCGGCTTCGAATATGACCGCATCGGCCAACGCATCGAAAACCTCTCCGCCCTCGGAGACCGCAAGCCTCAACCGCGGGGCCGGCGACTTGATCGCGCTGCTGGCAGCCCGCGCCCGTTCTACCGTGGGGTCCATGGAGTTGCCCCGGGGGCCGGTCGGAAACGCCGTCGGAATCCTCGCCATCGACAAGGATCTGGCCTTGTACCGGGTGGGTGGTGCGGTGGGTGTCCTCGAGGGTTCCGACCCGCCTTCGACGGCAGTCGCCTTGGAGGAGATTTGGGCCGTCACGACCCTGCCGATTTCAGACCCTTCGTTGATCGAGAACACTTCGGTGGCGCAGGAGATTGCGTCGCGTGTGCTCCGGTTGACTTGTGCGGGCGCCTGCTCATGGATCGGTTGGGATTCGCCGGGGAGGCCGTCTTCCACATCCATTCTCGGTCCGCACGATTCATCGAAGGTCGACCATGGACCAAGGCCCCCGGGCGCGGATGCCGTCCCGCCCGATGACCGCACCGATCCGGAAACCGAATGTGCTGCCTTGAGCGATTGCTTTCAGTCCTGGGGGATTCCTTGCGCCGGACAACCCGCTTCGGCCATTCTGCGTTCCTGGAATCTCCAGACCTCCGCGATTTATGTGGCCGCGCGGCTTTCCGATCCCGCTCACGCTACCCCCCCTTGGTTCAAGGATGAGGGAGACGTCATCCTTGTGCTGGGAGGCACTGCGACCGGGGCGGATCAGTCGACAGGCGACGCAGGCCGAATCTCGAGTCTCCGCGAAGTCGTGCGCGGTTTGATTCATGGAGGCCGCGTCAAGAGCGCCGCTTTGATTGGACGTGGAGGGCTCGCGGCGGCGCTGGCGGAGGGCGTGACCCGTTGTTTGGCGCCCCCGAGTTCTTCATCGTCCGCGGGAGCCCGTGTCGATCTGGCGGCATGGGCGGGTTCCGATTCGGCGGATGCCGCTGATGCGATCCTTTTTGGTGAATGGCCGGCCCGGGCACTCGTGACCACCGACGCGTTGAGCGGGGGCTTGTTGGCGGCCCAAGCGAGGATTCTGGGCATGGAAGCCCATGTGATCGGAACGGTCGGCGGCGGCATTTTGGAAATTTCCGGACTCTCCGCACCGCTTCGATGGAGTCTGGATGCATTGTGGGCAGCCTCGTCACCGCCGTCGCCTGGATTGGATTATGAAGCAACCAAGCAAACTCCCGTGCCATCGGAGCCTCAGCCCTGACCGCTCCCCTGTCCGCCACGAGGGATCACGAACTCGTCACGGGTTTGAACTTGAGCGTTACCTCGCGCCTGCTGGCCTGGCCTTGTTGGTGATGGTTCAAGCGGGGTGTGTTTCGAAGTTTTCCGGCACGGATATGAAGTCGACAGAAGCGCTTGATTGGTCCCGCGATTCGCACCTTTGGCTCGAGGAGGTGGCCGGCGCGAAACCTCTGGCCTGGGCGAGGGAGCGGAATCGGGCGACCCTGGCGGCCCTGGCCGGGGACGATGCCTTCCGTCTTCTGAAGGATCGGCTCAAGTCGATTTACGACTCGAAGGAGAAAATTCCCCAAGTCGTCAAACGCCGGGAACATCTCTACAACTTTTGGAAAGATGAACGTCATGTGCGAGGACTCTGGCGCCGGACCACGCTGGAGGAGTATCGCCGTTCGGACCCGGCCTGGGAAACCGTGCTCGACCTGGATCGGGCAGCCGCCGAGGAAAAGGAGAATTGGGTCTGGCACGGGGCACAGTTTCTGGAACCCGGGCTGGATCGGTGTTTGATTTCGCTCTCGCGCGGGGGTGCCGACGCCTCGGTCGTGCGGGAGTTCGATGTCCATGCCAAGCAATGGGTCGAGAAGGGTTTCACGCTGCCGGAGGCCAAGTCCCAGGTGGCCTGGCGGGATCGCGACGCCTTGTATGTGGCCACTGATTTCGGCCCCGGGTCTTTGACCGACTCGGGTTACCCGAGGGTCATCAAGCTTTGGAATCGCGGCACCCCTTTGTCCGCGGCCGCAACGGTGTTCGAAGGCAAGAAGGAGGATGTGGGGGTGGGGCCAGGCGTGTCTCACGATCGCGGACGCGTCCATGAGATCATCGAGCGTTCTCCGACATTTTTCAGTTCCGAGACCTGGATCCGGCGTGGCGAGCGCTGGGTGCGTGTGGAAAAGCCCCCGGATGCCTCGGCCAGCACCTTCGGAGATTGGCTGTTGCTGACTCTGCGCTCGGATTGGAAGCAAGGCTCCAATACCTTTCAGCGCGGCTCCCTCATCGCCGCGAAACTGGACGATTGGCTGGAGGGTCAAGGGGTTTGGGTTCCGCTTTTCATGCCCACCGATACCACGTCCCTGGCTGGAGTGGACGGCACGAGGCACTATTTGATTCTGAACATTCTCGACAACGTCCGCAACCGGCTCGATGCCTTGAGGCCCGGGACGGGGACGGGCGAGTGGACGCGCGTGGCGTTGAGCGGAGAAACGGGATTTGCCACGGTGAGCGCTTGGGGCTTCGACTCGCGCGAGGACGATCGATTCTGGATGACTTCCTCCAGTTTTCTCCAGCCCTCAACGCTTTCCCTGGGCCGGGTCGGTGAAGGACAGCCTGAGAAATTGAAATCGATGCCAGCGTTCTTCGATCCCGGTGGGTTGCAGATCCAGCAAGGTTTTGCCACTTCGCGGGACGGCACCCGTGTGCCCTACTTTTTGATCAGCCGGGACGGCCTTTCGCCTCGCGGCGAACATCCCGTGGTGCTCGAAGGCTACGGAGGATTTGAGATCCCGCTGTTGTCGGAGTATGACGCCACCGCGGGCGCGGCCTGGCTGGAGCGCGGAGGCGTTTATGCCGTGGCCAATATCCGGGGCGGCGGAGAGTTTGGGCCGAGATGGCACCAAGCCGCGCTGCAACGTCATCGCCAGCGGGCCTACGATGATTTCATCGCCGTGGCGGAGGACTTGGTGCGGCGCAAGATCACGTCCCCGGCGCGCCTGGGCATCATCGGCGGTTCCAACGGAGGCTTGTTGATGGGGAACATGCTGGTGCAGCGGCCCGAGTTGTTCGGTGCCATTGTCTGCCAGGTGCCCCTGTTGGACATGCGCCGCTACCACCAACTCCTGGCTGGGGCGAGCTGGATGGAGGAATTCGGAAATCCGGACCAGCCTGGGGATTGGGAATTTCTCCAGCAATATTCCCCGTATCACCAAGTCCGGCCCGGCGTGAAATATCCGCCGGTCTTGTTCACCACCTCCACCCGCGACGATCGCGTGCATCCCGGTCACGCTCGCAAGATGGTCGCGCGCATGATCGAGTTGGGCCACGCTCCCCTGTATTACGAGAATATTGAAGGAGGCCACGGCGGCGCGGCGAACAACGAACAAAGGGCGATGATGAACGCCCTGGCGTATCGGTTCTTTTCGAAGCGCCTCGGCCTGCCTTGATCATCGATTGCAACTTCCCGGCCCCGCCGCGGGTCATCCTGGTAGAACGGCGGAACCCGACCCCGCCTTCACAATGACAGAATCGCAATCATTCGAGGCGTTCATGAAGGCCTACCAGGACATGGTTTTCTCCACCGCCGTCCGGCTGCTGGGAAATGAGGCGGAAGCCCAGGACGTCGCCCAGGAAGTCTTCCTCAAGGCGCACGAGCGATTCGCGGAACTCTCAGCGAGCCCCACCGCCGGCGGATGGCTGCGCACGGTGGCTCGCAACCTTTCCCTGAACCATCTCAGCCGCTATCGCGCGCGCTGGCGTTTTTTCTCCGAGATGGAACCGTCCAAGGAGGAGGGTGAAAACCCTGTCCTGGTCGCGGGGGAAGAAAACGTGGCATTGGAAGTGGAGTCCTTGGATCGGCGTGAATGGGTGGAGCGTTGCCTGGCGCGATTGCCCGCCGCGCAGCGGGTGCCCCTGGTGCTCTACCACTTCGAGGACATGAGCTATGAGGAAATCGCCGCGCAGCTCAAGGTGTCGTTGCCCAAGGTGAAGACCGACATCTTCCGCGCGAGGGAAGCGCTTCGCCGCGTGTTGCGCGTGGCCATCGAGGCGGACGAGGCGGCGCTGCATTCCAAAGGCTCTTCCGGCATGGCCACCCAACCCGTCAAATGGTCTCCGCTGGGCGGACCTCGACTTTCCCCGGATTGGGGATGAACTCGAAAGAATTCTTCGCATGGACATTGATCAACAACATTCCCTGGAACGAGCCATCGACCGTGAACTCAAGGCGCTGCCGCCGCGCAAGGCGCCCGCCACGCTGATTCCCTCCGTCCTCGCCGCCTTGCGGGCGGATGCCCTCCGCCCTTGGTGGCGCAAAGCCTGGCCGAGCTGGCCTCGCCGCGTTCAGGTCCTGGCCATGGCGGCCGGCGTGGTTTGGGCGTGCGCCGTGGCCGGTTGGGCTGGCTGGGCCTGGCTCGCCTGGGCGGCTGAACCCCTGGCGCGATTCAGCACGGCTTCCATGGGTTTGGCGGAAACCGTCTTCACTTTTTTGGACATCCTCCTCGGGGCAGCCGGCGTGCTGGCCCGCCGTCTAGGATTCGAATTTTGGGGTGGACTGGGGCTGGCCGCGATGTCCGCCTGGTGGATCTGCGCCGGCGCGGGTTGTTGGTGTTACCGGCAGGTTCGAGGACACTCCTGGGAACAACACTAAGTCTCAAGACACAGGTTGGCGCGTTATGAAGTACTGGAATCATCGATGGCATCCTTTCCTGGCCGTAGCCTGGATCCTGATCATTCTG
This sequence comes from Verrucomicrobiota bacterium, assembly GCA_016871495.1. Taxonomy (NCBI): domain Bacteria; kingdom Pseudomonadati; phylum Verrucomicrobiota; species Verrucomicrobiota bacterium. Next base: position 20,370 of record VHDF01000038.1, read on the forward strand.
GCGGGCGGAGCCAGGCAAACGCGAGCGCAGGACACCCCGGCGAACGCGAGTTCAAGCGCCGCCGGCACGGAGACGGCTCCTTCGGTCGAAACGTCCACCGCTTCCGAAGACGGGCGCACCGTCGTGTATCGGAAGGATTCATTCGACGGCCCTTGGGGGCATCGCGGAGTTGTCTCCTTCCGTGATACCGCCCGCGTGGGGAAGGATGAGGCCGCGCAGGAACTTGTCAGCATCTTTGGCGATGCGGTGGTGGAAGGAAAGGTCCGCCGCGAAGCCGTGATTATCATGGGAGACGCCAAAGTGGACGGGCGGATTGGAGGCGATCTGGTTGTCGTGCTGGGATCGGCTCAACTTGGGCCCCGGGCGGAGATCGAGGGCGACGCGGTGGTGATTGGCGGGACGCTGCAAGCGGCCGAGGGTTCCAAAGTCCGGGGCAGCAAAGTGCCGCTGCCTTTTCCGGGTTACGAGGTTGCGGTGGGCTGGTTCAAGAACGGCCTTTTTTACGCGCGTCCACTTCCACCCTCGCTGCCTTGGGCTTGGTATGTGGGCGGCATTCTCTTCCTTTTGAATGTGATGTTGGGGGCGATGTTCCCGAAACAGGCGCAAAGCTGCGTGGAGACGCTGGATCGGACGCCTTCGGGCGCATTGTTGGCGGGATTTCTGGGCGTGGCGCTTTTCCTGCCCTTGCTGGTATTGCTGATTGGAACCGTCATTGGCGCTCTGTTGGTGCCCTTTGCGATCGCCGGCTTTTTCGCCGCGGGCCTCTTTGGGAAACTCGTGATTTATCGGTTTGCGGGGCAACAGCTTGGCTCCCAACTGAACGCCGAGTTTCTCAAGCTTCCGTTCATCGCCCTCCTGACCGGCACGATCCTTTTCTATCTTCTCTACACGGTTCCCATTTTGGGACTCTTGGTGTGGTTGCTTGCGTCCCTTGTGGGTTTTGGCGCTGTGGTTCTCGCCGCCGGCCAGGCGCTTCGAGGGGATCCTGCCAAATCGGCCCCGCGCAGCTTTCATTTTCCAACCGGCTCGGCGGGCACGTCGGCGAAAGGTGCCGCCGGCGAGCCTCCGGCCTCGTCAGAACCGGGCATCGCCATGGAAGCCGGCGCCGGCCTGGCCCCCCTGAGCTATCCGTTTGCCGGCTTTTGGGTCCGGCTTGGGGCATTGTTGCTGGATTTGCTTCTGGTCGGTTTCATCTCCGCGGTGACGCAGTTTCCACCAAGCGTCCTGGTGCTCCTGCCCGCCTATTATGTGGCCATGTGGACCTGGCGCGGCACCAGCATTGGAGGGATCGTCTTCAACTTGAAACTCGTCCGAACCGATGGAGGCAAAGTCAATTTCGCGGTTGGCTTGGTCCGCGCCCTCAGCGGCTTTTTCTCCTTTATGGTCTTTGGGTTGGGATTTCTGTGGATCGCCTGGGATCATGAGAAGCAATCCTGGCACGACAAAGTGGCTGGCACCCACGTGCTCCGCCTGCCCAAGGGTGTGTCACTCCTGTGAAGGAGGGGGGTGCGTCGAAAGGGTGAAACAGAACTGCGCGCCATGGCCGAACTCGCTTTCCACCCAGATCCTTCCCCCGTGGGAATGAACCACATGCTTCGCGATCGACAAGCCCAGTCCGGTGCCCCCTTGATCCCGCGAGCGTGCCTTGTCCACCCGATAGAATCGCTCAAACACCCGTTCCAAGGACTCCCGGGGAATGCCCGGCCCATCATCCACGACACGCACTTCGACCGTCGAGTCACCAGATCGCGACGCGCGGACCACGACTCTTCCGCCTTCGCTGCCGTACTTCATGGCGTTGTCGATGAGATTGGCCAGCACTTGCTCGATCCGTTCCGGATCCGCTGTCACTTTGATGCCTTCGGGGATTTCAAGGGCCATCGTCTGGCCGCGGGACCGGGACTTCGACTGTAAATCCTCCACCACGTGGTCCACCAACGTGCGGAGATCCAGCCATTGATAATTCAACTGTAGCTGGCCGGACTCGAGCCGGGACAGGGTGAGGAGATCGTCGATCAAGAAGGCCAGGCGGTTGGCGTGGCGTTCGAGCGTGCGCAAAAATTTATCCGCCACCGCGGGATCGTCCTTGGCGCCGTCGAGCAAGGTTTCCACGTAGCCTTTGATCAGCGAGAGCGGCGTCCGCAATTCGTGGCTCACATTGGCGACGAACTCCTTCATGGTTGCTTCCAGAGTCTTGAGCCGCGTGAAGTCATGAAAGACGAGCAGGGTGCCGCGCGTTTCGCCTTGGGAACCGGCCAGGGACGTGGCGTTGACTTGCAGAAAACGGCGGGGTGTTTCGATCAGTTCCATCTCAAAGTCCCTGACGCTGCGGTCCTCGCTGGCTTCCACGGCGCGAAGAATGTCCTGCAAGGCGTGGTGCCTTAACGCCTCGAGCAGTGACTTTCCGGCCGGATCCTGGCCGAGCTTGAACATGCGAATCAGCGCGGCGTTGGCCAGGGTGATGCGGCCGCGGGCATCGAGCACGACGACTCCCTCGATCATGCTCTCGATGAGGGCCTGCTCCTGGGCGCGCGAGCGGGAGCGCGCTTCGGATTCGGCCTCGGCCAGGCGGCTTTGCTCGCGCCGCGCGAGGTCGAGGTCTCTTTGGGCGGCGCGCCATCGCCGGGCCATCCATCCCGCGGTTGCCGCCGCCGCCAGCGCGGTCAGCCATGCCAGAACGAGTTCCATGAATTCAGACGAAGAGATACGGCACCGAGAGAGCGGCCAGACCGCCGCGCCGATTCAACCCGGCCAGCCGCGCCGATCGTCTCATCCGTCTTCCGTAAACCGATAGCCGACCCCCCGCACCGTATCGAGGTATTTGGTCGCACGCCCGAGTTTTTCGCGCAGCCGGCGCATGTGCGTATCCACCGTGCGGGTGTCGATCAAGCTGTCGTAATTCCAAACATCCCGCAACAACTGTTCCCGGGACTGCACTCTCCCTCGCCGCTCCATCAACAGGGTCAACAGTTTGAATTCGGTGGCCGTGAGGTCGACGCGCTTGCCCTGCACCGAAACCAAGTGCCGCGGGAGATCCACGGAGAGTTCGCGAAACTCAAGACGTTCGAGCTTGCCCTGCGGTTCGTCACGCAATCGCAAAAGCCGCTTGACCCGCAACACCAGTTCGCGGGGGCTAAAGGGCTTGGTGACATAATCGTCGGCTCCAAGCTCAAGGCCGAGAATGCGGTCCAGCTCCGTGGCCTTCGCCGTCAACATCAAGACGGGAATATTGGAGGTCGCCGGGTCACGCCGCAGCAGCTTGCAAACCTCAAGGCCGTCGATTTCCGGCAGCATCACATCCAGGATGACCAGATGAGGGCCAAACGTCCGGGCCTTGCGAATGGCTTCGGCCCCATCGGAGGCAGAGATGACGTCAAATCCGGCGTTTTGAAGGTTGAAAGCGATGAGCTCCACCGCGTCCACCTCATCATCCACAATGAGAATTTTAGATTTCAGTCGATCCTTGGTTACCACGCCTTCACGGTAGCGACAACGGAGCCCGATTTACAATCAGGTTACGTTTGGGAAACGAGGCTGGCAGGCGGCAATAATTGGCCTATGCGGTTCAAGAGCTCGCGGCGGCTGTAAGGTTTCGTCATGAAATCGTCAGCGCCCGATTCCAACGCCAGCACCCGGCAATCGTCGGTCGCGCAGGCCGTGAGCATCAGGATGGGGATGGCCGAGGTCGACGCCTTGCTCCGCAGGATCTCGCAGACCGCGATGCCGTCCAATTCCGGCAATAACACGTCCAACAGAATCAAGTCCGGGCGCTCGGATTCCGCCGCCCGTACCGCCGTCCAGCCGTCCCGGGCCACCAAGGTTTGGAAGCCGGACGAATGCAGATTGAATTGAATCAGCTCCAGCGCGTCCAGTTCGTCCTCGACGATGAGGACGCGTGTCCGTTCGGAAACCATACGAAGCGATGGAGCCAAACCATCAGGATTTTTAGTCATGCCGTATTCATGCAAGACGCGGAAGCCTCCTTTCCAAGGGAGCGTGTTGCCGGTCTCGCCTGCGAACCCTCGCCATTTCCGGATGGGAGCCGGGATCGCAAGGTTCACCTACACACACGACTGTAAGCATTGCATGTGACAACATTGTGTCATTCCGGCGATAGTTGTCTGACAAGCTTGTCTGGTTCGCTCAGGGTCAACCCTGAATTCATGGTGAGAATCGATCGCCTGGACGCGGGCCGGGCATCCGGAGCTTTCGACTCGGTTGGGAAGAGTCCTCTGATCGCCGCGAGTTCCGTGTATCCCGATGTTGTTGGTAGGGCGGGCCTGTCCCAGCCCGCCGCCCACGGGATGCAAAACATCATGCTCCGGCGGCGCGCCGGGACGGACGCGCCCTACCTGCATCACCGGCAACATCGGGATGCACCGCCGCGAGTTCAGGCCTGGAAATAAGGATTGCGCCCCGGTGCCCCCTGTGAGAGCGTTCCCGGCCCTCGTGGGGTTGGCGAGAATCGCAGGATTTTCGAGGCCTCTCGAGGGGAAGCAAAACGGCCTTAATTGAGCCGCGGCTTGGTCGCCGCGGCGGCCTTAACCACATCGAACTCAATCCCGCGTTCCCGGGATGGCTCACAAGTCCGGTCAAGGATCTGAGCCCTTAAATCAATGGAACACTGTCCGCATGAATGTAGGTGTCAAAGAACTGTTGGAAGCAGGCGTTCACTTCGGTCATCAAACCAAGCGGTGGAATCCGAAGATGAAGAAATTCATTTTCGATGCCCGCAACGGGATCCACATCATCGACTTGAGCAAGACGGCCGCGCAATTGCGCGACGCTTGCAACTTCATGGCCAACGTAGCCGGCAAAGGAGGCCAGATTCTCTTCGTCGGGACCAAGAAACAGGCTCAAGAAGCCGTGAAAGAAGCGGCCAAGACCTGCAAGCAGCTCCATGTCACCGAAAGGTGGCTGGGCGGCACGCTGACCAATCTCAAGACCATTAAACGCTCGCTGGGCCGGTTGAACCAGATCGAGAAAATGGAAACCGATGGATCGATCAACCAATACGTAAAGCAGGAGCAGTCGGCGATCCGCCGCGAAGCCGCCCGCCTGCACAAGAATCTGGATGGCATTCGGGCCATGGACAACCATCCCCAGGCCATGTTCATTGTGGATCTCAAGCGCGAGCACAACGCGGTGGAGGAAGGGAGGAGGCTGGGCATTCCCATCATCGCCATCGTCGATACCAATTGCGATCCGGATCAGGTGGATTTTCCCATCGCGGGCAACGACGACGCGATTCGCTCGGTGAGGCTTATTCTCCAGGTGGTCACGCAGGCGATTGGACAAGCCCGCGCTGAATACGAGGCCAAGTATGCCCGGCGGAAAGAAGAGGAAGTGGCTGCTCAATCGGCACCCGCTCCCGCGCCGGAAGCGGCTCCCGCCGCTCCCCAGCCCGTGGCCGAACCCGTCACGACGCCGGCGGCCCCTTGAGTCAATCCCCTGGCCGAGGCCGGTAGTCCATGTCTTGAGGCGTTGAAACGACTCGAGAGTGGGCTTCCATCCTGCGCCACGCATCTCAACTTTTCGTCTTATGCCTGAAATCACTGCTGCCCTGGTGGGCAAATTGAGAGAAATGACCAACGCGGGCCTGATGGATTGCAAGAAGGCCCTTCAAGAAACGCAAGGCGACTTGGACGCTGCCGTCGATGTGCTGCGCAAGCGCGGCGTCGCCACCGCCGCCAAAAAGGCCGGGCGCGAGGCGAAGGATGGCGTCATCGCCCAGTTCATCGCTCCTGGCTCAAAATTGGGCCTGCTGGTGGAAGTCAATTGCGAGACGGACTTTGTGGCCAAGAACGAATCTTTTCGCGCTTTTTGCGACGAAGTGGCTCGCACCTTGGCGACTCAGCCGACGGCCGACGTTGAAGCCATGCGCACCGCGCAAGTGGCCAAGATCGGGGAGAACATTCAATTCAAGCGCCACGCCCGGCTGGAGGTCGCGGGTCATGGCATGGTCGCGGCTTACATTCACACCGGCGCCAAGATTGGTGTGCTGGTTGAGGTCGGGGCCGGCAAGGAGGCCACGGTGGGCCAGGATGACTTTAAGCAGTTGGTGAAGGACATCACGCTGCAAATCGCGGCGGCCAATCCGATCGCAGTCTCGCGCGATCAGGTGGACCCGGCACTGATCGCGAAGGAAAAGGAAATCGCCGCCGAGCTGGTGAAAAACAAGCCGCCCCAGGCCATCGCCAAGATCGTGGAGGGCAAGATCGAAAAGTTCTTCCAGAGCTGCTGCCTCGTGGATCAGGGCTACGTGAAGCAAAACTCCGAGATCACGGTGAAGGAGCACGTCGCCAGCGTCTCGAAGAAACTCGACGACGAGCTTGTCATCCGCCGTTTCCTTCGCTTCCAAGTCGGCGAAGCGGCCGCCTGATCCAGCCTGCATTTCAAACGACGATCAAGCCGAAGCCCATGGGTTCGGCTTGATCGTGGCCGGGCGGTTTTAGACCGCGCCACGTTCGATGGTTTTTCGAACCTGAGGCCTGGGGATGCCCACGCCACGGGATCCTGCATCGAACACACTTCGCCAGTGTTATCAGGCCTGGACGTTGCTTGAGACTTTATCAGACCATGCCAAGAATGACCTTGTCCAAGGGTGTTTCCTTGATGTCTGGCGTCCGCATTCCGTTCAGAATCTCCATGCCGATTCTGGCCGCCGCCTGGGGACTCATCACAAGTTCCATGCTTTCCATTCACGGCGAAGCATGGTCCCTCGCCGGCCTGCATGTGGTCCCCCATGTGCAATCGACGGAGATGCAGTATCGGCGCCAGCCCGACTTCAGTTTGGGCGCCCGCGTCGAGGTATTCCTGCGCAATGATTCAAGACGGACCCTCGTCATTCCCTCCTCGGCCGAGATCCGGTTGAGAGGGCGGACGCCCGAAGAATTGCTGCAAGCGGATGAATGGGCGTGGCACGACCTGCCCTCCGCTTGGGGCGGAGAGCCACTTCATTTGCCGCCTGGAGCGCTCACGGTCTGGAGTTGGAACGGAAAGCGGGAGCTTTGGGGCACCAACACGCAGGCAGATTTGGTGGCGTCGCTTCCCGAGTCCGCCGGTCCAAGCCGTTTGACCGTGGCCATCAACCAACCTCTCGCGTGGATCTCCGCCGCGACATTTCTGGGAGGCTCATCCGATGTCAGGCCTGATTCCTTGATTTTTCACGTGGCCAATGGAACTCGAGGTCCCCTGCGAATCGAGGCTTTTCGGCTGTGGTTGCCCGCGAACAACGCGAACTGGAGAGCCCTGGTCGCTCAACCCTGGATCAGCAACCGTCTGGATCGTTTTCCTCGCGACGGCGTCATTCCCGCCAACGACCGGGGTGGAGCCCGGGTCTCAACCGGGCCCTTGCCGCTGACCTACGCGGGATTGGAAGTCCAGCTTTCCGAGGGCGGAGGGAAGCCGATGACGCTCTGGGCGCACCAGCGCGTGAAACGCGAGGTGTTCGACATCAGCGGCGGCTGGGTGCATGACACCAGCGGGGGTGGACACAAACCGCTTGAGGCCGAAGCCTTCCACAAGACCTTGCGCCGCGCCTATGTCAACACCGCCCACATCCAGGACCAGCCCGGCTACACCGACCGGACCGGGTTGGATGGACTCTACACACGTTATCCGCTCAAGTATTTCAGCAAGCTTGACCCCATCTCTCATTACGACTCGGACGCCTTGCTCCCGCGCATCCACGCCGTTGAGTTCCTCGGCGAGCCGCAGTATGGGGGCGGGCGGCCTGTGCCGCCGCAAGAGGTGTGGAAAGCCTTATCGCCTTACGCGCCGAGTCGCTTGCCCACGACCGTCACCCACAGCGAGGAGCGGGTTTGGCGATTCTACGCCGGGTTGTCAGACTACCCGCACTATGATGCTTATCGAGTGACCGCCCCTTCACCGGACGCCTGGAGCCAGTACAACCGATGGGGTGGGCAGCGCATTCGGTGGGGGGCTCCGCTGGAGACCATCGGCGAGATGACGCGGTCCTTGCGCGAATTGAACCGGCCCCGGTCAATTGCCTACTGGTCCCAGGGGCCGCACCACGACTGGAGGGGCTATGGGGGCCGGAGTCGAGGATCCCCGACGCCGGACGAACTGCGATTGCAAGCCTATCACGCCCTCGCGAGCCGGATTACCTCACTCTATTGGTTCAACCTGAGCCTGCGTTCGCTGGTCACCTTCCCGGATCTCATCGAGCCCATGACCCGAGTGGGAAGGGAGATTCGCATGATCGAGGACTATTACCTCGAAGGTGACGCCGTGAGCCACGAGCGCGTGTTGCGAGAAGGCAGGCCGGACTGGGACCTGGATGTCGTGGCGGGTCCGCGTGGCGCGCTGCTCTTCGCGCTCGATCTGGCTTATGAAGCGGATGGGGAGGAACGTGTCTTCAAGTTCGGCGCGCCCCGCGAGTGCTCGTTTCGGTTTCGCCTCCCCGTTTATCTGCGGTCGCCGACCGAGGTGTTTCGAGTCGATGCCGACGGTGTCACGAACGTGGATCATTCCGTGAGCGACGGTGTGGTATCCATTCGTGACCGGGCCAGCCGGGTGGCGGTTTATGTTGTGGCGGCGCTTGCCGGCGAACGGGCTCGCATTGAAGCGCGCCGGCATGCTTTGATCGAGGTTGAGAACACCAACGATTTCGATCCGGGTCGCCGTCCATCCGACCTTGCCGTGTTACAGGAGCTGCTGAAGCAGAAAGGGAAGTGATGCTTCTCCGCGGACTGGGCCCTCCGAAATCTCGTATCCCGGAAATGCCTCGGGCCAGGAGCCGGCTCCTCATCGGAAATGCCTGGGGTGCGTTCGTCACTTTTGCGGTCCTCGTCGCCCAGACCCTGCCCGCCGCCTCGCTGGATGTGAAGGACACCCCGTCCTATCGCACGATCAAAGCAGCCTTGGATGCAACGCCGGCGATCGACACTCACGATCATCTGCCGCCCTTTGAATTGATCCAAGGCCGGGTGGAAACGGAGCGCGGATGGGGGATGAACCTCAGGTCTCTCTGGCAGAGCAGTTACTTTACCTGGTTCAATCCACTGAGTTCCTGGCCCCAAAGCGGCCGATTCGAGGAATGGTGGTCCAAGGCGAAGCACGATTTCGATCATGCCCGCGCCACCAGTTTCTACCGCTACCAGCTTCCGGCGTTCACCGACCTCTACGGCGTTGATTTTGACGCCCTTTCGGATGTGGACGCGGTTCGTCTGAATGACCGGATTTTCGATCATTACCGGGATCGTCACTGGATTTACGAGGTGGTCACCGAGAAGGCCAACATCGAGCTCATGGTGACGGACCCCTATTGGAACCGGCTCGGGTTCGAACTCGAGTATCCTTTCGCGGTTCCGACGGTCAATGTCACAGCGTTTCTGCGGGGCGGCCACGCCGCGGACTTTCCAAACCCGAATGATTCTCCCTATGCGTTCGCGACCAGGCACGGACTCAAGATCGAATCGATGGAGGATTATCTGGCGGTCATCGAGCGCATCCTGGTTTTTGGAAAATCAAGGGGATCCGTGTGTCTCAAGACGACGACCGCCTACGAGCGCACTCTCGACTTCGAGAATGTAACCCGGGAACGAGCGGAGCGGGCGTGGGGAAAGCCGATCTCGCAGTCCTCCCCGGCCGATGCCAAGGCGTTTCAGGATTTCGTCATGTGGCGGGTGGTGGAGATGAGCGCTCGCTTGGATTTACCCTTTCAGATCCATACCGGGCATGCGCGAATCCAGGGGAGCAACCCGATGTTGCTGGTGGATCTGATCGCCGCCAATCCGAAGACACGCTTTATCTTGTTTCATGGCGGGTATCCGTGGATCGGAGAGACGGGGGCCATTGCCACACGGCACAAGAACGTGTGGGTTGACTCGGTTTGGCTCCCGACCATCAGCTACACCATGGCAAAGCGGGCCTTCCAGGAGTGGCTTGAAGTGATGGGGTCGAACAAGATTCTCTGGGGCGCGGACGCGCACCACGCGGAGGGGATTTATGCCGCCACGGAGTTCACGCGCCGGTGCCTTGCTGAGGCGTTGGCCGAAAAGGTGGAGCGGCGGGAATTGCGCCAGGAGCATGCCCTGAAGATCGGACGCCAAATCATGCGGGACAATGCCCTCGAACTTTTTCCGGCACTGAAGGAGAAACTGTGGAAGCACACGGGCAAGAAGATGCATCCCGGACCCCGAGCTCAACCTTGATCGGTCTTAAGCTCCGAGGATCCTTCGCACGAAATCCCGGCTGCGACGGTGATTTTCCACGACGGTGCGAGTCACTTGGGTTCCCTTTTCCAGGGCCAATTCGACGGTGAAATTGCGGACCAGTTGACGCTCCCGGACGGTCCTGCCGATGGCCGCGTAGTCGATGTCTCCTTCGTCCAGATCTTCCCACCAGATTTTCGCGCGGCTTTGGCGGAGATGCCAGCTCACGACGCGATCTCCATATAGGCGCAGGGCTTCGTCGGGAGCAACGCCTCCACGATAAACCCAATGCACATCATAGCAAAAATCCACCTCGCCGGACTGGGTCTGCTGAAAATTGGAATGGAATTCGCGAGCCCGGCTCGCCATTTCCGGCGTGTGATGATGAATTCCGAGCTGGATTCCCAAGGACTTCAGTTCTTTCCCCAGCAGGGCAAGGGCGCGAACTTGCACCTTCAGCTCCTCGGCTGTTTTTTCACGCCCGACAGGGTCAGGATTGCAAACCAGGATGCGGAAGCCCGCCTCGCGGGCTGATTTCGCGGCTTGCACGGTTTGCCTGACCCGAGCTTCCCAATGGTCTGCTTCGTGGAATCGCCCTCCGGTGTAAAGACTGACCGCCCGCAGACCGCGCGATTTGAGTTTGGCCGCGAAGACCGCGTTTTCTTCCGGGCGGTCCACCGCCAACGAAGATTCGGCGTAATCGTAACCGCAATCTCGAATCAGGCCCAAAACTCGGTCCAATTCCGTTCCAATGTCCTTGCCTTCCCGTTCCCAATACTGCCCCCAGCCATAAAGCTGAGTGCCAACCAAGGCTTCAGGGGGAGACGCGGCGCGGAGCGACGAACCCATGGTGAAGGCCCCGACCGCGCCAAGGAAATGGCGGCGTGTCACACCCATGTGTGCTGGCTGAACCGTCCGGCGACTTGAGTCCGCGGGACCGTTCATGGGAAAAGATGGAGGATCAGGAACGGGCTTTGGGTTGGACGGTCTTCCGCACCAACTTGGCCTTGTTGTTGCGCAGATAATCCTGCACGACCTGAATACCACCGAGACTGATCGGAACGCGCTTCTTGTCCCGGAAATGCTTGTAATGCGTCAGGGTCTTGCCGACCTCAAGAATCTCGATGAATTCGGCTCCAATTTGCCAAAGCTGTCCTTTAGCCAAATTGACTTTGCTCGTCGTCTTCGGTGTCTGTTCCTTAACCTTCATAGAATGAATAGACAATGGAATAAAGTTAGCTGATTCGGGTGTGGGACACAACACCACAATTGGTTGCCGTCCAGTCTGAGAACCCTTGACCGGAAAACTTGGCCAGTCACTCCCCGCTCAGGAAACTTGAATCTGATTCCTAAATAACTCTCGTTAAACCACTTCCACGAACCACTTCTCCAATCTTCCAACATTTATTACCTGAGCTAATGATCTTGTTAAGTATTTGTTCTGCTTTTGCCGGGTCCACGATCGCCACCATTCCGATCCCCATGTTGAAGACTTGATAGAGCTCGGATTCATCCAGGCCACCTCGATCGCGCAAGATCCCGAAGATGGGTGGTTCCTCCCAACTCCCAGCTTTCACTTCCGCGTCGCAGTCTTTGGGCAGGATTCGCGGAATGTTGTCCACAAATCCGCCCCCGGTGATGTGTGCAAACCCTCGAATGGTGCGGTCGGAGACATCTTTGTTGAACTTGCGCAACAAGCTTTGCACGAGGAGTCCGTAGCTGACATGGACCTTCAGAAGGGCCTGGCCCAGCGTTTCCTTCATTCCGGGCATCCTTGTGGAAGGCCGACCGCCCAGTTTCTCGAACAGAATTTTTCGGGCCAGGGAATACCCGTTGGTATGCAATCCGTTTGAGGCCATCCCAAGGAGACAGTCTCCAGGCCGTATTTCGCGGCCAGTCAGCATTCGTTTGCGCTCCACCACCCCCACAATCGTCCCGCTCAGGTCGTACTCACCTTTTTGGTAAAACCCCGGCATTTGTGCAGTTTCCCCACCAATGAGCGCGCAGCGATTGGCGGCGCAGCCTCGAGCAAAACCTCGGATGATCTCCGTGAACACCCGGGGGTTGAGCTTGCCCGTTCCCAGGTAGTCCAAGAAAAAGAGGGCTTCCGCCCCAAGCACCGCAATGTCATTGACGCAATGATTGACCAAATCTTCCCCAATGGTGTCATGCCGGCCCGTCGCGAAAGCGATTTTGAGCTTGGTGCCGACACCATCAACGCTGGAAACCAGCACCGGTTCCCGGAACTTGCGTGTGTCCAGGGCGAATAATCCTCCAAAACCGCCCACCTTCCCCAGCACACCCGGGCGATGGGTTGAAGCGAGCAGTTCGGGGAGAGTGGATTTAACTCTATTGCCGAGGTCGATATCGACTCCTGCGGCCTTGTAGGCTTTAGGCTTCATGCAATCGATCGTGAAGACGATCGGACCTAAACGACAGGAGGCGGTTCCTGGCTGGGAACGGCAGTTTCCGCTGGAGGGACGTCGGGTGAGCTTGGCGCCGGATCGGCCGTGTGGTCTGCGGGAGGAGTTCCTTCAGCAGTTGGCACCGTGGCGCTGGCGACCTCTCCCTCTTTCGCGGCAGCCCCTTTGGCTTCGGCGGGCGCTGCCCCCGCCGCCTTGGCGGGTTCGGGCTTGGGAGGTTTAGGCGCGGGCTTCTTGGCGGTGTCCAATTCACCGGAGGCAAACTCGATCACGTGCCCTTCATAAACCAGCCAACGCAGATCGCGGATCAGCGCCTCCACGACGGGATTTGCGGGAGGAGCGGCGGCGGCTTCCGGCGACGGGGTGTCCGCGGCCGGAGTCCCTTCCGCGGGCGCAGGCGCGCTTTCCTCGCGCGCCGGGGTTGCTGTCGAAACAGGCGCCAGCGCTTCGATCAAGTGTTTCCGGGTGCACTTCGGATGCGCGTTGATGAACTCCACGATTTTCCGGACTCCCTCCGAAACCGGCGAAGCCTCCAGATCGAGGAAATGCGGTCGGGCAATACAAACGTGCGTCACCGACTTGTTGACCTTGAAGAACTGCAGACTCCGCTTGGAAAACTGCTGGCTCAACGAATGAACCACCTGGATGGGAAACCGGCGCTGCTCGTCCAACGTCCTCCGCGCCAGAGCTTGCATCGGCCCGGGCAGGAGTTCGCGCAAGCGGGGATTCGAGACCACCAGCTTGTCCACCGGCTGAATGATGTTGGCCAAATGGACCTCGCGGAAATGTTGTTCCACTTCGTCGCGGCTCGTCAGTTTCCTGGGCTCCGGCACATTCAGGCAGTTGAACTCCAATTTCCAGCTTTGCTCCTCCACCCATTGTTTCACAACCGCCTCGTCCCGCACGATCTTCACCCTGGATTTGAAGACATCGAAAGGCATCCGGGCAAAGCGCTCCTGATGCAGCTTGTGCAGCTTGTTTTGATAGTCGTGATAGTTGGGGGGACCCAGGATGACGCCGCTAATCCCGCATTGGGCCACAAAGGTGTAGGTGCCTTTGGGCGCCTCAGCGGCGATTTTCTCCGTCTGATAAAAGGTGTCGAAGTGTTTGGCCAGCACATGCCGCACGGCATCCGCCTCCGCCATCCACACGCTCTCATCCAAGTTGCAGGTCCAAAGTCCCTGCGCCAATTCTCCCCCGGGCTTCTTGAGGGTCTGAAATACCAACTGGTACCGCTCGGGCTTTCGCAAAATGAGGTGAGCGATCTCGAAGATGGGGTAGGCGCGGCCCGTGAGCTTGATTTGACGTGCCAGCGAATCGACCCCGGCCTCATCAGGATACAGCTCCAACCGAAGTTCTGGCATCACCACCGCAGGCCGTTCCTCGCGAAATCCGCGGTCGCGTCCGAAACTCGGTCCTCGCTGTCCCGGCCCTCCGCGACCCGGCCCGCGATCGTCCTGACGACGTGGTCCTCCGCCCGACCCTTGGGGACGTCCGCCCTCCGGACGAACCCCGTCGCGGCGCTGGGGACGATCCGGTCGGCGGGGGCCGTCGCGGCGGGGCGGACGTCCTTCGCCTCCGAAGGAGCGTCGTTCCGATTCGCCGGCGTAACCGGCATAGCGATTAACCGTGGCGGATTCCTGAGCCCACGCGGGCAGGAAATGGAGATCCAGATCGAGATTGATCTCGGGTGAATTACTCATGCAAAAATTCTAACGCCCGGCTCGGAGCCCGGCGGTTCTAGTTCAAACCAGCGGCAAAGAATGAAGAGCCTCCCCGGGGATTGCAAGAATTCGTGCGGAGAGGGAAATCGCCCCAATTCAGTGGTTAAAAACGAATTCCGGCGAATTCAAAAGCGACCACAAGATGTCCTCGGCCGCGGTTTGCCGGGTGGCCCCCTCTTGTGAGAATGCCTGTAAAGCCACTCCTTTTTCCGCCTCGGTTGGGAAACGGGTCACGGTCGCCAAATAGAGTTCAGTCACAAGGTCCGCGGGATCTTGCTTCTCCGACACGAGCCGGGCCACGCGCCCCTCGGGATGGGCCAATTTGGCTTGGATACCCTCCGAATTCATCATGTGCAGGGCTTGAACAACACTGAGATCCCGTTCCCGCTCGCACGGGCAGTCGCTGCTCGCGTTGGGCCGGCCGTAAGCGTCCATGAAGTGAGACTCGATTTTGTAACTCCACGCTTGAACCGCCCGCGCGCCCAAGGGCATGGCCATCATGGACTCGGGCAAACCGGTGATGTCGCTCACGGCATCCAGCAGGACTTCCGCCGGCAAACGGCGCCGGTAGGCGCGCGCGAAATTCTTGGTATCCGCCAAATTGGTTTCATTGGGCGTCGAACTGAGCTGATACAAGCGTGCATTCATGATTCGGCGCATCAAATGTTTGTAGTCCCACCCATGTTCCTCGAAATCCTTGGCCAGCGCGTCGAGGAGAGCCGGATTGGAACACGGATTCGAAATGCGGAAATCGTCCACGGGATCGACCAAGCCTCGTCCAAAAAACACCGCCCAGACCCGGTTGACAGCCGCCCGGGCGAAGAACGGATTGCCTTTCGCCGTCACCCAATCGGCCAAGGCGGCACGGGGATCTTGCTTCTCGCGCAAGGTGATCCCGCCGCCTCCCAAAGGAACGGGTTTCATCACTTCGCCGGTTACGGGATGCTTCACGGATCCTCCGGGCGCGTGGAAAAAGGACTCGGTGCCGGCGCTGATGGGGGGCGAAAGCCCGGCCCCCTTCTGCCTGACCTCGCCAAAAAATGCCGCCAATTGATAGAAATCATCCTGGCTCCACTTTTCATTCGGATGATGATGGCACTTGGCGCACTCCAGCCGGACGCCGAGGAAAAGCTGGCTGAACATGGTCGTCAGCTCCGGCGGTTCACGGCGATCTCGATAGATCACGGCCGGACCCTCGCGGTGGTTGGACCCCTCCGCGGTCAGAACGGATCGCGCGAATCGATCGAAAGGAACGTTGTTGCGAAAGGCGTCCCGCAGCCACTGGTCCAGGGTGAACACGCTCTTCAGTCCCACCCGGTCGGGATTGGGCCGGACGAGATCAGCCCATTTATTGGCCCAATAATCGGCGTAATGGGGTGAATCCAGAAGTTGATCGACGAGGCGGGCGCGTTTGTCCGGGGAAGGGTCTGCGATGAAGGCCCTGGCCTCTTCGGCGGTCGGAAGCACTCCGATCGCGTCCAGCTTGGCCCGGCGGAGAAACGCCGCGTCGGTCGTCTGCGGGCTCGGGAACAATCCCAGTTTTTGGAAATGGGCGTAGGCCAGATCGTCGATGAGATTGTTGCGGGGAAGCGCGGCGTATCTTGAAACAGGCAGGATTTTCTCGGCTGGGACCGTCACCTGTGAATCCGCCACATGACCCATGAAGCGGGCCAGAACCACCGCCTGCCCGGTGAGCTTCCCGATTTTCACCCGTCCCCGCTCGTCCACCTTCGCGATCTCCTTGTCGTTCGAGTCAAACGCCGCCAGCGACGTCACGTCGCGGGTGGTGCCATCCGAATAGCGTGCGGACACGCGCAGGGACCAAGTCGAGCCGCGGCGGTATCGCCCCTGTGCCGGAGCGGCTTCGATGCCGGTGAGCTCCGCTTCGCCCTGTGAGCGATAGGGCATGCCCTGCCGGATCCAGCGGACGAGGACCGATTCTTCCCTCGAACCGGGTTCGATGCGCACGCCTCCTTCGTGGGGCAGCCGTCCCGTGGGTTTTAAGAGCAACAGGCTCTCGAGGGGCGCGGCGGGAAAGACGCGCCGACCGCGAGATTCCTTCACGATTTCGTGGTGGTCGGCTTTCGGGTCGTAGGAAAAAACGGAAAGCTTGAAACCATTCTGCCCTTCCGGCTTCGCGTGACAGGAACCCGCGTTGCACCCCGCCCGATTCAACACCGGCAGCACATCCCGCACAAAACTGAGCGGTTCTTCAACGCTTTCAGCGGTCCCTCGCCTTTTGGACGCGGTCTTGGCAACGCGATGTTCGGGCCCGTGGTCCGGCTCCGTCTTCGGCGGGGGTGATGCGTCCACCCGGGCCGCGGCCTCGAAATCTTTCGGTTCGAGCTTGCCCAAAAGCTTGCCCTCCTTATCCCAAATCCGGACCGTGCCGGCCTGTGTTCCCGCGAAGACTCTTGAACCGTCCGGGGAGGCTTCCAGGCTGGACACCGGGTCTTCCAGGTCGCCGATTTTCTTTTCATTTCCGGTGGCGGAGCTTTGTTCGCCGGAATGGACCTTCAGATCGGTGTATCGATAAACCCCTCCGTCTTCCGAACTGGCGAAAAGCATGGAGTGGGCGTGCGGCCATCTCAGGCCGCTCAGACCGGCGCGATGATTCCCGGGCGTGACGGCCTTCTCACGGGTTCGCAAATCGTAGATTTTGAGCGCTTTGTCCGCACCCCCGGTGGCGAGTTGAGTGGCATTCGTGTTGAATGCGACCCCAAGAACTTGAGCGGTGTGGCCCTCCAGCACGGCGATCTCCTTGCCCGAATCGAACTCCCAGACACGCGCGACCTTGTCCCCGCCCGCCGTCGCCAGCCACTTACCGTCGGCGCTGAGATCGAGCGCAAAGACCGAGTCGGCGTGTGCCTTCCACGAACGCGCCACCCTGGGCTCCGACCCTTCCACCACACGAACGAATCCTTCCCGGCGCGCGCCCTCGTCCGCGATCAGAAGGGATCCGGAGGGCGCGTGCCATTTCATCGCCAGGATGCGTCCGGAAAGGGAATGGGTGAGCGTGCTGGAAATTCCGGATCCGGGGGACGCCGGATTGATCCACAAGACACGGCGAAACCCGCCGGCGGCGATGCGCTTGCCCTCCTCGACCCAAGCCAGCGATTCAAGGGTTTCCTCCAATCGAATCACCCGGGTTTTCAAGGTGACTACGGAGGTGTCCACCTGGGCGAGAAACAAGTCGCGTCCTCGCGCCACGGCTAATTGGCGTCCATCGGGCGAAACGGCCAGAGCGTGGACCGGACGATAGGAATCGGGATTGGGCAGCAACACCACGCTCTTGGGCGGTGGCTCCGCCAGGAACGCTTCCCTATCCCAGGGGGCCCCTTGTTGAAGCCAGGCGCGAAGGGTTCGAATCTCGGCGGATCCCAATTGTTTCTTCGGCGGCATGTGCGGGTCACCGGATGGGGCCAGGACCTTGAGCAGCATGCTCGATTCCGGTGATTTCCTTTTGACGACGGGTCCGTTTTCGGAGCCCTTTTTCAAGCCTTCCGCGCTCGTCAGATCCAGGCCGCCCTTGCGTTTGCTGCTGTTGTGGCAACTCGCACATTCGTCGCGGAGGAGGCGCATGGCTTCGGCGGCCGGTCCGGACACCGGGGCCGATGCGGCCAGGGAAGACCCGGTCCACAGCCAGCCGAGGCCGGCCGCGCACCAAAGCAAACCGGCCAGGATGGGGCGGGTCATACGAAGATTTATAGCAGACCTGATTTCGACCGGTAAACCTTGTTCTTGCGAGAATCTCAGACGGCCCGGAAGGAACGCGGTCGAGCTCTGCGGGGCACATACCTGCAACCCTTGCGCGGGGAGGGACGCGTTCCACCGCGTCCCCAATGCCCTTGAGGATGGGTGAAGTCCGACGAACTTGCTCTGTTCCGCTGGCGATTCGGGTTGCCAGCGCGGGCTTTCTTCTCACCCACCGGGCTGCGCGTTGCGGGAACGAGACCGGGCGGGCCAGGATGGGTTCGTCGCGAAGAAATCGTTCGAGTTCCTCCGCAAGTTCCAACGCGGTGCCAAATCGGCGGGCCGGTTCCTTTTCCAGGCACTTGAGGCAGATGGTTTCCAAGTCACGCGGGATGCCGGAATCCAACTGGCGGGGCGGGACCGGTTCCCGTTCGCGTACGGACATCAGCGTTGCCTCGACGGACGATCCGACGAAAGGCGGATGCCCGGTCAGCAGGTGGTAGAGGATCGCTCCGAGCCCGTAGAGGTCCGAGGCGGGACCGATGCGATCCGTTTCGCCGTTCACCTGTTCGGGCGGCATGAAGTTCGGCGAGCCCAGAGTTTCCCCGGACCTTGTGAGGTCCGAATCCTCCGCCAGGATTTTCGCGAGGCCGAAGTCGGTGACCCGGGGTTCGTCGGCAGGGTCGATGAGCACGTTCGAAGGTTTGAGATCGCGGTGGAGGATGCCCCGGGCATGGGCGGAAGCTTCCGCCTTCCGGTTTTCGCCGCTTGAAGCCAGACTTTCCATGGGTCCCGGCTTCTGGCTAAATCGCCGCACTCATGGTGAAACTCGCGGTTGCCGTCTGGTTCATCCTGGCGCTTGGCTTAGGCTTGAGCGCGCAGCCCGCTGAGTCGAATCAAGTTCTGGACTTGGACGGAAGCGGCGCTTTCGTCGAACTTCCCTCGGCGGCCATGGAGGGTCTTTCCGAGCTCACCGTCGATTTTTGGGCGCGGTGGCGGCGGTTCGACCCCATTCCCCAGCGCGTCTTCAACTTTGGCGCTCCGTTGCGTGATATCAGCGTTGCCGCCCAGCCGGGAGGTGGTCTTTGGTTCGTGAAGGCGGGTTCACGCGGCGAACTGTTCCAACTGCGGCAGGCCCTCATCCTTCAATCCAACCTTTGGCATCACATCACGGCCACCTCCGCAGGGGATGCGCCTTTATCTGAATGGATCCCTCGTTGGTTTCCATCCCCACTCAGCCGGTCCTGATTCCCTGGGGACCGGCTTGAAGTTCTACCTTGGCCAGACGACCACCCGCAACGATCCGCCGGTCCGATTCGACGGGCAGATCGACGAATTCCGGGTTTGGTCCAGGCAGTTGGACCCTGCCGCCGTTGCCTCCCTGCCGGGGTTGGTTCCTTCGCGCGACGACCCCCGGCTGCGGGCGCGATGGTCGTTCGACGGCCGGTCGCTGCGGGACTCGGCCCCGGGCCAGTTTCATGGCGAGGCGCACGGAGAGGCTCGCTTTGTCCCCGAGAAACCCGTGCTGGCTTCGGACTGGGTGGCGCCGACCCTGGCGCGCGTGCAGGTTCTCGACCGGAGGGGCGTGCCGTTGCGCTCGATTGTGGTGGAGCTATGGCACCACGATCAGTTGAGGCAGGATTTTTTGCTCGGGCGCGACGGACAATTCCTGGTGACCGCCCCCCGGCCCGGTGGAGTGTTGCGCATGCGGGTTTTGCATCCCGAATTCAGCACGAATGTGGTGGAGGCTCGATTTCTTCCCGGTCTCGAAACGCAGTTCGATTTTCAGGCTCCGGGCACCAAGGCGGATGATCCGAAGCCGGGGCGGGATCCGCTGGCGTTGGAGCGTTACGCCGAGGCCTTCAGCCGGCTTGTGGCGCGTGATCCCACCGTCCTGAACACCCTGGACGCGGCTGATTTTGTGCCGCTGATGGAACGGACGGACCGGCTCCTGCCGATATTGCTCAATCGACTCGACCATGGCGCCACGGATCAGCGCCGGTTCAGCATGTTCGTGCTGGGGCAAATGGGACAGCTTACGGTGGGCGCCTTGGAATCGATTCTTCGTATGTCCCATCATCCGGACGCGGTGACCCGCGGGCTTGCCCTGGTGGCCTTGACTCAGGCGAGGGTGCCCTCCGATTGGACCGGGATTTACGATAAGAAGTTGCGCACGTATGCCGGATTGTTCGCGGGGATCCTGCTGCCTTTCGCGCTGATTCACGGCCTGCTGTTCCTGCTTCACTCGCGGGATTCCAATAACTTCTATTACGCTCTGATCATGATGGTGGCCGCCGGGCTGGCCTGGGTGCTGGGCGCCCGGGATTATCGCGTCGGCATCGGCGCCGTGTTTGCGCTCGGCTTCCTCTTGCTGGGGCCTCGCTTCCTTTACTCCTTGTTTTACCAGCAGCTTCCCAAGGTTTTCTGGTGCTTTCTGGCCCTGGGACTAGCTTGCATCTTCGCCATCATCTCGAACGGGGACGCGATGCATCAATTGATTTCGGTCAACATGCCCAGCGGGTCCGCGCTGGCCGAGGGGTTCGTTTCCGCCCTGGTCTGGGTCGCGGTCGCCCTCCTGTTCGCCGTGCTGGCCGTGGCGGAGATGATGCGCATCCTCGTTCTCGCGATTGTCCGCCGCCGTCCCGGGGCGTGGGTCATTGCGCTGGGGTTTCTGGCTTTGCTCGTGGGTGGCGGGTTGAGTCCCGTGCTCTGGTTCTTGTTGTTCGGCGGTCGCATTTCCGCCGCTGAATTCATGGATTGGAGCCGTTTCTTTCCCAACGCGGGATTCGTCGGATTTGCCGTTTGCGCTTCCATTCATCTCGCCCGCAATCTCGCGCAAACCCACCGTGACTTGCGCGAGGCCAACCGCCGAGTCGAAGAGCAATACACCCTACTCGCGGCCGCCCGTGAGCAGGCCGAGCGGGCTCGCGAACAAGCCGAAAAGGCCAACCAGTGGAAAAGCTCGTTCTTAGCCAACATGTCCCACGAACTCCGCACGCCTTTGAATGCCATCATCGGTTATGCCGAGCTCTTGAAAGAGGAAGCTCCGGACCTCGGCGCTCCCACCATTGTTCCCGATCTCGACAAGATCCACGCCGCGGCCCGCCATCAACTCGGACTCATCAACGACATCCTGGATCTGTCCAAGATCGAGGCCGGACGCATGACCTTGTTCGTGGAGGAATTCGATCCGGCCAAAGCGGTCCGTGACGTCGAAGGGACGGTCAGGCCGTTGATGGAGAAAAATCAAAATCAACTCGTGGTTCATTGCCCTTCCGAGCTTGGTCTCATGAAGTCCGACCAGACGAAGCTGCGCCAAATTCTCTTTAACCTCCTGAGCAATGCGGCCAAGTTCACGGACCACGGCGTGGTGACGCTCGGTGCGGCCAGAGAGGGCTCGCAACTGCGGTTCCACGTCGAGGATACCGGAATCGGCATGAACCAGGATCAAATGGGCCGGCTCTTTCAGGCTTTCACTCAGGCCGAAGCGGCCACCCAGGCCAAGTACCGCGGGACGGGCCTCGGATTGGCGATCAGCAAGCGATTCTGCGAAATGATGGGTGGCACGATTGAAGTTCGCAGCGCTCCGGGCACAGGATCGCGGTTCTCCATCACGCTCCCCGCACACGCCCCCA